>NZ_JBYHFQ010000021.1:0-70945 GCF_057669665.1 Sporosarcina sp. Y1004
TAGCATAGGCTTTTTTTAATTGTCCTTTACACAGGGTACAGTTTAAACGTAGCTTGAGGTTTTTTCATTTTCAATCCTATTTTCCACCACCTTTTGTTGAGTTGGGGTTAAAACGCTCTTGAAAACATCCTCCTGGGATATAATTTAAAATGTAGATTCAATAAGAAACACCTGAAACTTTGTTAATTCAATGTTTCAGGTGTTTTGATCTTGTTGAGACACCTTTCATTTCACCCCACCTATGCCCTTTCTTAAGTCTCAAAATGTCCCTAGAATTTGTCCGAAGTGGCTCTAAAATCTGGCACACGTGTCACTATCTCATGTCCATATCCAGTTCAAGATCTTTTATATCAAAATTAACATTAAATTAATAGATTACGACTAATTTCGACATTATATTTAGTGAAAGTGTACTACAATATATGGAAAGGTTATTAATTAATACAACATGTAGTGAAAAGGGAAGGAAGTATTGTCGCATGACAACGGTAGAATTACAAGAAGAATTCAAGCGTATTTTAGAATATGGATATCGTCGAGGAAATGAGAATGATTCGATTAAAATGGCTGATTTTATTGGAGAGTTATCCGAGCAGCTAAGAATAGAGTTTAACAAGGATGAAATAGAAGGCCTAAATCCTAAATATAAGATAGAGGTGGAATAAAAAATGAAAAATGATGCCTGCGGAAAAGCGTGCCTGTGCACCGCACAATTCATACGCTATTCAGACAATTATAGAAGTGAATGAATGGAGTTGTTGAGTATTGCGGACAGAATGAGCCAGCTGTGCGGAGTTTTGAGCCACCGTTTGCGGACGTGAGAGCCTGAAAATCCATGCCTGTGCACCGTGCAATTCAGATGCTATTCAGATAATTGCAGAAGTGGATGATTACAGCCAAGGAAATGTACCACCCTTGACATTGTTTTTACCACTACATAACTTCTGGAAGATTTAAGATGAAAAATCATATTTTCTGTAATCAAGAAATTCGCGCTCGTTATACAAATTTGATTGATTTTCAGTAAGATCAGTCTTCCGCAAACGGGCCAAATTATTAAGTTATGGGGGGGGTATGTTTTGAATACAATAGTGTTATTTACAATACTTGTTTCTCTGCTAGTTCACACCATAACTTGCTGAGTGTTCTAACAGCATTGGTTGTAAATGCAGTAATTCTACTAATAGCAACCGTCCTTTTTAATAAATTAGATGTACAAGCATTTCATAAACAAACAGATGCCGTCTTTAGCAGTTTGGGAATACTAGTATTTGCGTTTTTTATTCCAGTGCAGCGATAATGGTATTAGAACAGGACTTGTATTAATTGCGTGAGTGGTGCTTTAAAAACAGCTTTAAATTATGAAGAGAAGGAGAATACTATGAAAGAAAAAAATGAAAAAAATCCTGAAAACGATACGGTTAAAGCAAGTGCTGAAGCTGCAAAAACTCTTGCTGATTTAGCGAAAGAAGCCCTGAAGTTTGGAAAAAGTAGTGAGGATATAACTATAGCTGATCAACAATCAACCTCGGAATACAATGCTGCCCTCTCAGAAACATTAAATTCAATTAATAAAGAAATTAGTGAAACTAACGAACCAGAAGAAAAATCTAGTCTTTACAAGCAAAGAGAAGATATTATGAATAGGATGAGAGAAGAAAAAGAAAAACAACGGCAGAATAATAACGAAAGAGAAGAAAAAGACAGAAATCAAGCAACAGGTTTTTTCACTATCGTTACAGCAGTTGCATTAGGAGCTGGAGCATTTGCAACTAAATTATTATTAGATAACAAAAAAGCTTAGATAGTAAGATCTCGATTTGATTGATTTATAAATACTTTGCCAGTCCCTTAAACTATTCAAACCTCAACCAGCCGTTTAATTGTCAGAATGGTGTGAGTGACACTTTTAGTAAGTCATAATCTGTATTGCAGTTCATCAATCGGGGGCAATTACTTAGTAGTAATCGTTCCTCCAACGATAACTAGCGGATCAATCGAAGAACGTGACAAACGAATTGCTGAGTTAACAATTAGAAGGTTTGAAGTTGTGCGCTTTTTTGAAAAGATAGTGGAAAGCATCGATTTGGCATAGTCAGAGAGCAGCAGTACGTCCCTATATGCTGCATGATGCAAAATAATGACTAAATTCAGAATATTGACTAGACTTTTACCATTCTATGGTTTATTATATTAATTAATCGAATAGTAGCGGATGAATATTATGGGAGAGACTAAACGTATTGTTTAGCACCGAAGGAGCAAGTTCCGAAAAACAGGAATCAATCTCTCAGGTAAAAGGACCATAATAGGACGCGTCTCTGGAGAGCGCCATGTGCCACCAAAGGAGTTACACTCTCAGGTAAAAGGACAGAGGAAGTATAGGTGAACACCTATATTTCCTCTGCCCTTTTTTTGTGGTGAAATGTGGTAAATTGTAAATAGGAGGGTACATCAACATAGTCTATGAGGAAATCTACTTATCAAATTATTATTGTTAATCGGCGGTCTATTATGTATTTACAATTATTGAAAATGTAAGCGCTTTATTATGAAGTGACAGAAGTGTGAAAGTATGATCAGAAGACTCGTTATTACTAACCTGAAAATTAAGGAGTGAAACATTTTATGCAGGAACAACAATTGGAAAGAGGCCTAAAAAATAGACACGTACAACTAATTGCAATTGGCGGGGCAATCGGAACCGGATTATTTCTAGGAGCAGGAAAGTCTATTCATCTAGCAGGACCTTCAATTTTATTTGCTTACCTTATTACAGGTATAATTTGCTTTTTGATTATGCGCTCACTTGGAGAACTACTCTTATCCAATTTGAAATATAATACTTTTGTGGACTTTGTACAAGATTATTTAGGGAATATGGCAGCTTTTATGACTGGCTGGACCTACTGGTTTTGCTGGATTTCAATCGCAATGGCCGATATAACAGCTGTTGGTCTCTATGCCCAGTACTGGTTCCCTGAAATACCACAGTGGGTGCCGGGGTTAATTGCGCTAGTCGTTTTGTTAATTATGAACCTTGCAACTGTAAAGCTTTTTGGTGAAATGGAGTTCTGGTTCGCATTGATTAAAGTTATTGCGATTCTAGGATTAATCGTAATTGGATCGGTTATGATTATTAAAGGATTTTCAACGAGTGAAGGTCCATCTAGTTTCACGAATCTATGGAGCCACGGCGGAATGTTCCCGAATGGCATCAGTGGATTTATTCTCTCATTCCAGATGGTAGTATTTGCGTTTGTTGGGATTGAACTTGTTGGTCTGATGGCGGGCGAAACAAAGGATCCGGAAAAGGTTATTCCAAAAGCCATCAATAATATCCCTATTCGGATTATTATCTTCTATATTGGCGCCCTGATTATCATTATGAGTATTTATCCGTGGACTGCAGTCAAGCCTTCGGAAAGCCCATTCGTTCAAGTTTTCGTAGGGGTTGGAATCATTGCAGCTGCTGGTATCGTCAATTTTGTTGTCCTGACATCCGCTGCTTCGGCATGTAATAGTGCTATGTTTAGTACAAGCAGAATGATGTACTCACTTGCTAAAGACAAATATGCACCTGAACGTTTAGCAAAACTTAATAAACGTAAAGTACCTGCCGGTGCATTGTACTTCTCAAGTATCGTTATTCTAATTGCTGTTATTTTGAACTATGTTATGCCAGAAGGCGTATTTACGCTAATTACAAGTATTTCTACAGTATGTTTCATCTTTATTTGGGGAATTACGGTTATCTGCCATATGAAATATCGTAAAACAAGACCAGAGCTAGCGAAAGCAAGCAAATTTAAAATGCCGCTTTACCCGATTGCCAACTACGCAATCCTACTTTTCCTAGCGTTCGTTCTTGTTGTTCTTGCACTTGCGGAAGATACTCGTGTTGCCTTGTTCGTAACGCCTGTTTGGTTTATTTTGCTAACTATAACGTATAAGTTCCAGGTGTCGAAATTAAAACATGTTCATCAGCCAAAAGTAGCGGAAAGTTAAGTCCGTGACCTACCTCGCGTAGGCCTCAAGTGTAATGCATTAAGTCAACGAAGAAGCAGGTCCCCAAAATGACTTAGAATCAATAGTACAGGAAAAACGACAGAAAAGGGATGCAGATGCTACCCTTCTCTGTCGTTTTTGTGTGAGGATAAAGATAGTAGGGTTAGAATATTATTCACCTTCCGCTTGTACAAACTTATAGCAAATAGGCGTTGTTATCTAAACCGCTTGAAGGGCACTTATATCGCTTTCGATTAAGTAATTGATAGGAATCTTCTAGGGCGAGGGATGGCTCTGTATCGAGTCTAGGCGATGGATTTACTTCGTAACGTTAAAGGCCACAATTACGATTGAAACTTCCGTTAAGAAAACAAACATAGATGCATCAGTGAACAGTTTTCTCCACACAATCGAATCATTCCTTCCGAATTTATATGTGTATATAAAAGTTCATGAAGGACGCCGTTTTGATTTACAGACTAAACAAGATGATATTCACTGTTTCTTCGAATCTATTCACATGTTTTTCAAAGTCGCTTCTTCTTCGATTTGAAAAACTTGGCCCGTTCCGCAACCCGACAATAGCACTCCCAGTATAAAGAAGTGAATATGGTTTTCTATTAGATAAATACTAAAGAAAGGGGGGAGTGAGGTTAAAATACTTATTGATAAAGTACTCGTAGTATTTTCGATAATTTTATTAGCTGGTTGTACTGCATTGAATGAACCTTCAATTGGATTAACCAACAAGTCTTCGGACATTCACATTGCTGAAAATGATATACAGAGTTTAGACGTAGTGTCAGGTACCTGTGCGTTGATCTATTCTGATTATTCACCACAACTACATATTCATGAACAGGAGATTAGATAGGTAGCTGATTATCTAATCTCTTTTGCTTTTTATACAATTGAGAGAGTTATTGGTTTTTTTGTTGCACAGGCACACAAACAACTACTTTGTTCGATCAATTACTATTTCACCTCGAAAGAAAACTTGCTTTATCTTTTCAATCTCAGTAATTTCTAAGCCAGGAACACCTTCCGCCACAAGGAAGTTTGCATCTAAACCCCATTCTAGCCTACCAAAGCAATCTCCTTTGCCTAAAATTTCGGCTGGATGTGCAGTTAACATTGCTAAAATCTCATTTTCATCATAGTCATGTTGCTTTAATAACTGCATGGCCGGGTTGGCAATGAGCATCAATACATCTGGTCCTTTTAGGGTTTGATCTTGAAATGGCAACCATGAAATTCCTTGATAAGGGGGTAAGTAAGCATCTGTAGAAATTGAAACACCAATATTATTATTCATTAATTTTAGAATCTCTTCAGGTGAATTAGGCCGTACATGAGTTCCGCCCATCGGTGTAGCGACAACTTTCACCTGTTGTTCTGCTACTTTAATTATTAACTGTTCCGTAATGCCATGTGCATGGTGCAACACATCAACACCAGCCTCCAAGGCCATTTGCAGAGCAACCTCACCAGCAACATGCGCACCTATTTTCTTACCAGATTGGTGATAGATTTCTACGATCTGTCTTAATTCTTCTAGTGTATAAATGATTTCACCTGCCCTTGGGACTTCATCTGCAGTAAAATTTGCTGGCGTCGCATTGATAAAAATATTTTCACCTGGATAGTCACTTGCCAGAGCAATCCGTTGCACTAAATTAGGATTGACTAACTCTTTTTTCTCTATGGTCTGTGACTGTGTGATAGCCGTATAATGAGCTAATTTTTCAAAACCAATTGATATACTCGTCGTTGCAAAGGAAACATCAAGCGGCATATCTAAAACAGCACTTCGATAATCGCTCAACGTAAAATCACAGAAAGGATGCCCGCATATTTGTTCCCCAAGTGCTGTAATCCCAGATGATAGGGCACTAAGGAGTAGCGCTTTTCCTACTGCAAAATGATTTTCGGGAGAAGTAGAATATAGTGAAGATGGTGCATACTCCAATAAGTGGGTATGGCAATCAACCAGGGATGGTGTTATGACATAATTCGAGTAATCCATAACAGGTAAACTAGGATAGTGTTCCTGAAGTTCTTCCCATTTCCCCACAGCTAAAATCTTTCCATCTTCCACAGCAAAAGCACCATTATCAATCGTCCCTAACTTACTGACAGTGACAATCTTTTTTCCCCTAACTATATAGCGATGACTCTTCATCTAAATCACCAAAAACGGAGTTAAAAAAGCAGCTAATGCCAAAGCTGTAACAACTCGGAGTAGCAGTCCAATCAGTGCAGCTTTTAAAGCTTCTTTTTCATTAAGATCAGATGTTTCCGCCCAAGTGACTGGAATCTGACCAAAAATGACGGACAAGGGCAACCCTGAATTCGCCAAAACAAATGATCCGACAATTAACCGTGGATCCACTGTACTTGCAAGATCTGCAAGTTGAGCAACTGCCAACGTAGGAGCAGCAAGGATTGAAATGATGCCCGTTGTTGGTTCAATACTTATGAAAGTTAAGATTGAAGATAAAGAGGATTCAATTACACTCCAAACACCAAAAAACTTTAAAGCACCAATAAAGAAGAACACAGCTGCAACAGCTGGAATTATGATTAACAAAAGAAGTTCTACACCTTCTTTTGCTGAGGAAAATACCGTCTCCAGAAACCTTGTTTTTGGCGTAAAGCGAGGTAGATGTTCCAATTCAACCCTTTTGGTATCTCGATAAATTGTTTTTGATAAAATAAAAGGAACCACGATAATGGGAAGGAAAATCGAGAGGACAATAAGTGGAAAGGATTGAATACCAAAAACGGAAAGTGCAATGAGCCCTAATACCAGGGTAGCGAATGATTGTGGAGATTGAATCATTGTTGCGATAGCTATTTTTTGTTCCGCCTTAGTAGCCTTTGCTTTAACGAGAATCGGACCAGAAATTTTTCCAGCCGCGTTAATATCACCAAGGATATTATAAACACTCGGGATGATAACAGCTGGATTGATTTTAAGCCACTTCATTACTGGAACAAAAAGTCGTATGAGACCATCCGTAAATCCTAACCGTTCCAATAATCGTCCAAAAATCACACTGACAATAATCGCAATCCCCACTTCACTTGTTAAAAAAACATCTACAACGATTGGTTTCACTTCCCCAATGATCGTATTAAAAAAATCAGCCAGTGAGTTAGGAGCAAATAATAGGATAATCAGTGAAATGCAAACTAACAAAACCCCTATCACTTCAAAAGGATACCATTTTGACCTTGGAGATTTGGCTTTTGAGGTAGATGCTTGTTTTTTGTCCATAGTAAGACCCCCTATCGTTTTACTAACTTATGTGTGGAGGAATTCTTGTGTGTTTGTCTAATTTTAGGTAATTTTAAGTATTGGTGCAAGGTTGTATTCGGACAATTCACTGGAATTATATATTTATGAACAGGAGATTAGATAGGTACATGACTATCTGATCTCTATTGGTTTTTTATGCAATTGGGTGAATTGTTGGTTGTTTTTGTTGCACAGGTACCGATTTTTAATATTTTGTCTCCCTATTGCAATAGTTTTTACTGCTGTATTAATTTTAATATAAGTGGTGTATTGTTAAGAATATAATGAAAACAAGATTGGAGGGATATAGATTGTTTGAGAAGTTTAAAAAAAGCAAGAAATATAATTCAGAAGAGACAAATCTAGAGGAAATAACAGATGATTTAAAGATAGAAGAGGTACAAGATGAATTGAAGATAGAAGAGTTAATAATAGAAGCAGAAAATATGGACGAGGTAGCTATTCATAAACATGAAAAGCATTACTCCAATGACGGGTTATGGAATAAGGTTCAAAAATTTTCCAAGAAGGCTGGTTCAACAGTTGTATATGCTGTTCTAATCCTTTATTTCACGTTGCAGAAACCAGAAATACCTTTGAAAATAAAAGCTACTATTCTAGGAGCACTAGGGTATTTTATACTTCCATTGGACTTAATTCCAGATGTTGCTGTAGGGGTAGGCTATGCCGATGATTTAGCTGCAGTTACCTTTGCGCTATTCCAGGTATCTATGTATATTGATGAAGATGTCAAAAAACGAGCAAAAGATAAGCTTAAGGTTTGGTTTGGAGAAGATGTAGACACATCTGAATTAGATGATAAATTAGATGGTAAATCCCAATTGGAGTAAAAAGAATTAATTTCAGGTACCTGTGAACGAAACTGCTCTGGCAATTCAATACAATTACATATTTATGAACAGGAGATTAGATAGATACTTGACTATCTAATCTCTATTGTTTTTTTACATATATAACCCCGCTAGAAAAATTCCTAACGCCTCTTGATAAATTTCATCAAACTGGTCTAATGGAAGCGGATTTATTCCTGAACCAAGTTCAACTGTGAATCCAGGTCTCCGCCATTCCTGAATAAACCAATCCTTATATCCAGCGTAGCTGTCAATTGTTTGAACTGCTTCGTATCCGCTGACCCTACTGAACTCGTTAACAAGAACTTCAGACTCAGGAGGTTCAAGGTTCTCGTACCCCCAATAAATCACTTCTCCCTGTGTATGAAAAGCGAGTACCCTTGCGAAATCACGTTTTCTTGTCAGGTCCGCAATCGCAATTGCCTCAGGTTCGGACAAAGGACTTTCACCACCATAATCTCTTGGACCCGGACTCTTAGGATTACGGGCTCTTTCCAAATCCCAATTGGCAGGAAATTGATCATTGAGATCCACACCCCTAATATTGGCTTTCCACTCCGAAAAGTCCAAGCTGCCATTATTCCATTCAACAACGCTGCTTCGCCATGGCTCATTTGCAGGCGGACCATTTAACACCAAATTTACGCCATCCGGGTTGACCATCGGAACAATGGATAATGTCGTTTGCTGGTAAAAAGGGAATGTGAAAAGACCGCGGATAGGAGTTTGGTTCGTTAAGGAAAGCAGATAATCATTTAAAAAAGTCAAAGTGATAGGGGTAGTAATCCATTCATTCGCATGAAATGAAGCATTATAATGAACTCGTTTAGTTCCACTACCTACCAAGATTTCTGGTATTTCCAGTCCTAAAACGGAATTTCCGATAGGAGGGGTTTGCAAAAATGGATAAACGGCTAGTAACCTTCTGATATCATTCATCATGATGTCGTAATCATAGTTTTGTTTCCCGTTTACAAGCCTCCAGGTAATCCTTTTAGGAATTTTAATCACCTGTCCGACTTGCAGGCGGTTCGGTTCAAGATTAGGGTTGACAAGGAAAAGTGTATACAAAGGAAGATTTTGTCTTTGGGCAATCAACCATAGAGTATCTCCTGATTGAATTGTATAATTGATAGCAACAAATCCAGGAATTTGAATTTGCTGACCTACCGTAAGTATTTGTGGGTTGATGTTTCGGTTGGAATCGATAATCAGTTGAAGAGGCATCTTGAATAGCTGGCTGTAATTCCAAAACGAATCTCCGGGTCTAACGAATATGTCCATGTCGTACCTCCTCTTAGTTAAAAATACTTAGTAATAAGAGTATATGAAGTATTGAGGATTTTAATTTCATACCTGTTCAGGCAATTCACTACATATTTATGAACGGGAGATTAGATAGGTACTTGACTTCTATTGGTTTTTTATATAATTAGGTGACCGCTCGTATATCGATAGAAACCGCCCGAATCTCGCGGCTGACCGCTCATATATCGAGAGAGACCGCCCAAAGCCCGTGCCTGACCGCTCATGTATCGAGAGAGACCGCCCGAAGCCAGTGGACGACCGCCCATATATCGGGTTGGACCGCCCGAATGTCGCGGCTGACCGTTCATATATCGAGAGAAACCGCACGAAGCCCGCGTCCGACCGCTTAATTTCAGGTACCTGCACACAAGGTTATTCCGACGATTCACCACAATTACATACTTATGAACAGGAGATTAGATAGGTACTTGACTATCTAATCTCTATTGGCCTTTTATACAATTAGTTAGATTGTTCGTCTTCGTTTGATGCACAGGTACTATTTTTAATGAAATTGATTCACTTACTTTGGAAAACACGTTTGAAATATTCCTTTTGTTCATTATCTTTTGCTGCGTTTAATTTATGTTGTCTATCCTCTTCAAGTTTAGTTCGGAGTTTGGTTTCATCTCTGTGTTGATCTAATTTGATCTTTAAATCATGGACGGTCGATGAAATATAATCACACCATTCCCCTTTGTGATTCCATTCTACTTCTATATCCTGATAAGAATGATTACGGGCATAATCAATCGTTTCATTATTCCAATCTATTTTTAGACCATCTGATTTATATACCGTAAAATTCTTATTATCATGATTTAAAACAATGGTAACGGTCCATTCTGCCCATTCAGAAAACTTAATACTTACACCTTCAAACACAAGGATTCTTGTTTTAGCTAAGAGTGCTTCTCCTTCATGCACATCTTCATTCTTAATATTTAAATTAACTTTATCACCATGTTTCACCAAGTCTAATAATGTAACGAGTTTAATATTTTCCACAACCGCCGTTTTTTTACGATAAAGGCCAAATATATTAAGTCCCCCTCATATTGAAAAGTTTAGTAAGTATATTGCTAAAAGATTAGTAGTATTCTTTAAGGCTCATAAATAAAAAGGTTTTCTCCTCCAGAGAACGAAGTGACTGCAGTACAGGAAATAATTTAGATCGCAAAACAGCTGCCGTTCGAAAATTTTATGTGCAACAAAAAACAACCAATAATTCACTCAATTCTATGTTCGCTTTATGGTCGAACCGTGTGTTACCTCTAATTACACTAGCTTTTAAATTTGAAATAAGTTCCTTACAAAACCCATATAGTGATAATAACCATAGTACAATATTTCAAAAGGAGGGATATCCTTGAGAAACATTCTAGGTCTTATTATTTCAATTCTTGTAATCGTTTTACTGCTTAAACTATTAGGCGTATTGTAAACCGTCACATTATCCCCTTTTAAATTTAAAGTCAGTTTTTTCCAGGTTCTGCTTCTATATGTTAGTTATCATACTTGATTATTTCATTTTGGTAACACCATCACCGGGGTGCCTGGGAAAACAAATTGATTCTGGCTTGATAATACCTAGTCTCCTTTTTATTTTCTGCATATGATGGATCTCCTGTTTCCGCGTGCTACGTAACAACCTCGTTACATTCATCACAATGAATAATTTTCATGTACCTGTGCACGAAACTACTCAAACAATTCATTACAAATACATATTTATAAACAGGAGATTAGATAGGTACTTGACTATCTAATCTCTTTTGGCTTTTTATATAATTGGGTGAATTGTTGGTTGTTTTTGTTGCACAGGCTCATTAAATGGTGAAATCGAAAAATCTTGATATATCAAAAAAATGCCCCCAATTGACTAGCTAATTGGGGGCCAATTTAGGGTTAAAGTTTAAGGGGAGTGATCTAAAAATGAAAGGCTAATAAATTAAGGAAGGTGGCTTTCTATTTTAGACAGGAGCCTTGGTTGCTCGATTGGCCTAGTTTGTCCGACGCCCTAGTTCCTTCTGAACCATTTCAAGAATGGACGACCGGAGCTTGCGCTCGTATGGGTCAGTCTCGGATTCCGGCTTGGCTAGATAGTCCTCGTTGTACTTGATTTCGAGGTAGAGAATGTCCGTCGATTCCATGACGGCGTGGCGTTTGGACTTCTCCACCTCTGCCTCGATTTTTCCCGCCTCGTACTCCGCAGGGTTTCGCTTTGCAATCTCCGACAGGATAACGTTGATTGATCTGGTGTCCGGTGACTTTTCGTCGTTCAGGATCGTTAGCCGTTCATACAACTTCTTGTTGGTGAACTTCTTGACCTTAGCTTCACTGTAATGTAATCTCACAATTTCTCCCCCCTCTGTAAAAATTAACTTATTCTAACATTGAGTTAATGCTTATTACACTAAACCGCATTACTATAATTCATGAAGTTAACTATAATTACATATTTATGAACAGGAGATTAGATAGGTAGCTGATTATCTAATCTCTATTGGCTTTTTATACAATTGGGTGACCGCTCGTATAACGAGTGAAACCGCTCGAAGCCCGTGGGTGACCGCCCATATATCGAGAGAGACCGCTCGAAGTCTGTGGATGACCGCTCATATATCGATAGAGACCGCTCGAAGTTCGTGGTCGACCGCTCATATATCGAAAGAGACCGCCCGAAGCCCGCGGATGACCGCCCATATATCAAGAGAGACCGTCCAAAGCCCGTGGGTGACCGCCCATATATCGAGAGAGACCGCCTGAAGCCCGTGGCTGGCCGCTTATATATCGAGTGAAACCGCTCGAAGTTCGTGGCTGACAGCTCATATATAGATAGAGACCGCCCGAAGCTCGCGGATGACCGCTCATTTATCGAGTGAAACCGCTTGAAGCCCGCGGTAAACAATTTAGTTTTCTGGTTAAAACAATTGGGATTTGGGAATGGAATAGAAAGGAGGTGGAATATTTAAATGGACACATATTTATATTTTCTTTATGCAGCATTATACACGGTATTATTGGTCTGGGGATTATACGGCATTAGAAAACAAGATTTAGCTAGATGGACGAGTGTTATTTATATTGTAATATTGCCGCTTATTTATGATAACTTGCTACTGGCAACAGGTAAGTGGATTGGTGAAGGAGAGTTATTAGAAAGTTTAAACTTCTCTCGTTTTTGCTTACATGCTTTAATCACACCCTTGCTTGTTATGTATTCGATCGGTACGTTACGGGAAAGTGGCATTGAATGGGCAAAGAAAAAGTGGCTAGTACTAGTAGGTATTCTTTATACAATTGGTTTAATCGTATTAGAATTTTCGATAGAAGTTATCGGGTTGGAACTTGAAGTAGTGAAAGAATACGGCGTCGTCAGCTATTCAAATGTAGAAGAAGCGACAGGTCCTCCTATTATGGTGTTGCTAGTTACACTAATTCTCATTGTGGCAAGTGCGATCTTGTGGAAAAAAACGAAATGGCCAGTTTTCTTCATAGGTGCCGTTGTTATGACTATTGGAAGTGCGATACCTATCAATGTAGATAGTGGGGCAGTGACGAACGCATTTGAACTATTTTTGTTATTTACATTAATTTGGACTAAAAGGAGGTTGATTACAAAACAGCTACGTGTTTGAATTTGGCGTACCTGAGCGAGAGATGACTCTGACAATTCGTTGCAATTATATATTTATAAACAGGAGATTAGATAGGTACTTGACTGTCTAATCTCTATTTGTTTTTTATTTTACATGCACACAAACACAAAGGTGGCTTTCTCTTTTAAACAGGAACCTTCGTTGCTCGATTGTCCTAGTTTCTCCGACGCCCTAGTTCTTTCTGAACCATTTCAAGCATGGCCGACCGGAGTTTGCGCTCGTATGGGTCGGTCTCGGATTCGGGCTTGGCGAGATAGTCCTCGTTGTACTTGATTTCGAGGTAGAGAATGTCCGTAGATTCCATGACGGTGTGGCGTTTGGACTTCTCCACCTCTGCCTCGATTTTTCCCGCCTCGTACTCCGCAGGGTCCCGCTGGGCAATCTCCGACAGGATGACCTTGATTGATCTGGTGTCCGGTGACTTTTCGTTGTTCAGCAGCGTTAGCCGTTCATACAACTTCTTGTTGGTGAACTTCTTGACCTTAGCTTCACTGTATCTCATTTGGACAAGCCGAACATCTTGATTGCGAACATGAAGTCTGAAGCGAATGCTGCAGACTTCTCCTTAATATCAAGGGCATCGAATTTGCCACGAAGAAGCGTCTCATCTCTAAAATAAGCTATTTCAAATTCTATTGTTCGTTCACTGTAATATAATCTCACAATTTCTCCCCCTCTGTAAAAATTAACTTATTCTAACATTGAATTAGTGCTTATTAAACTAAACTGCACTAGTGTCAGGTACCTATGCAGGAAGTACTAATCAATCGAAAGGGTCCCCAAAAAGGTGATCAAAAAGTTATTAGAGGTGGAAGTTACCTCTGTCACAAAACTTATTGTAATCGATATAGGGTAGCGGCTCGGTCACACAATACTTTAGACAGCTCTACTGGCCATATGGGGTTCCGTTGTGCAGTGGATCTACTGTAAATATAAACTGTCCTACCGCTGGAATTGGTGTCAAAATAACTGAGATAATGTATATGAATTCCATATACATTATCATTTTTTTGATTAGAAACAAAATTCTCAAATCATGTTAAACTTGTTAGTATATTATCATCATCATCTTCTTATTGTAAGCGATTCAAGCTGATGCACAAGAGATTCTAGACATTTAAAAAAATGCTTATTTACGCGAGGCCCAAATAAATAATAATTATCAAATTGCACCACTTACGGAAACATTTGATCAGATCGAAGAAGATTTTCAGAGGAAGACCATTTTAAAAGCTACATTAAACGATAAAATAGTCGGTTCGCTCAGAGGATACGAGGAAAAAGGGACTTGTAATGTTGAAAGATTGATGGTGCATCCAGACTATCAAAACAAAGGGATTGGAAAATAGGAGGGGGAAAGGATGACGATGAAAGCCAATCAGTTACTTTTGCAAAATTTACTTGATGTTAATCCACGTTCAGGCATCATTAATCTCCATGATAAACGAATGGCATTAATCTCCGTGGAGGCATTAGGAATTTTGCGTACGGATTTAATTAATACACTTGGTATAGAACGCGCAAAAGGATTTCTCATGCGATATGGCTGGGCATGTGGCAATAAGGCGGCAGAGTCTCTTGGGGAAAAATATGACTGGAAATCGACAAAAGAATTACTGTTGGCAGGTCCAGCAATGCATACATTAGAAGGAGTTGTAACTGTAGAGCCAGATGTTTTGGAAATAGAAGAGGATAAATTATACTTAACAGGTTATTGGAAAAACTCGTTTGAAGTGGGAAATCATATTGCTCAACAAGGTGTTGATAGTGAGGCGATATGCTGGACGCTAATGGGCTACGCGAGTGGTTATCTTACAAAGATTTTTGGAAAAGAAGTTGTCGCCTATGAGGAAAAATGCCGGGGGAAAGGTGACACAGATTGTTATTTTATAGCACAAACAGTTGCACACTGCGATGAAGTCCACATGAAGGACTTACGCTATTATAAAACAGAATCTTTGCAGGCAGTCTTGGAAGACATATATAAGGAAATTGAGCAGCTTAATGCAGATATCATCGAGTCAGAAAAAGTGCAAAATCAATTAACAGATCTTTTTCTAGAAGACAAAGATATCAATCATATCACGGATATGATTGGAAATGTCCTAGGGCGTAGCATCGTTATTAATCATTTAACCGAGATTTACTCATCATACTTTATGTGTAAAGAGGATGAGGAAGCATACGATAGTTGGATAAAAAGCAAGGCCTTTACAATGAAGCAAGATAACTTTTATTTCGAGTCATTTGGTTTGAAAAGTCAAAAAGTTGAATTAGGTAAACTGATTGTCATCGGTGATAAGAAGCTTGATCGAAGGGAAGAATTAATCATAAACCGCTCCCTAATGGTGTTTACAATTCAAATGTATCACCAGCGTAAAATTACAGAATCTTTATGGAGAAAAAGAGAAGATTTTTTTGCCGAAATTATTGATAATAAATTATTAGATGATGCTTTGTTAGAAAGGCAAGCGTCTATTTTTGGTTTTAAACCGGGCGAGTCTAATCAGGTTATTGCCATTACCGTTCTGCCAAAAGAAAAGGTAAGGGAAATACTAAGTTTTCTCACGAAAAGGTATGCCCATTATGTTGTATTTAAGAAAGATGGATATGTCGTTATGATTGTTCCAGAGTCTAGGGAACAACATATTGATGAATTTTCTTCCAATCTACTTCAGGAAATTAACGGAAGCTTATCAGACATAAAAGTATATATCGGTTCTGGTCGTCCTGTTGATACGATTCGAATGATGGGTAAAAGTTATTTGGATGCGACTCATATATGCAATTTTGTTCAATTAACGTACCCAATTGGTAGTCGACAGGCCGATTATAAAGAACTGGAACCCATTATGATGTTTCTCAAAGGGTCCGATCAGCAAGAATTGATTAAGTTTTACTCGGAAACAATCGCAGAATTAGTGGAATACGACAATGAAAACCAAGGAAGTTTACTCATCACACTAAAATCATATTTGGACAACAATGGGAATTTACAACAAACAGCCGATGAATTGCATTTATCAATAGCGGGAGTTCGTTATCGGATTGAAAGAATTGAATTGCTGAGTGGCGTTGATTTAAAAACGGGATCTGGTCGATTTAAATGTCAGCTTGCGACAAGGATTTATTTTGTATTACAAGTAATGAATAAAGTGTAAGGGACGAATCGGTTGCCGATACGTCTTTTTTTATGGCCTAAGAAATTATAAAATACTACTTTTCGGATAAATTGAAAGGCGGCATTCAGACTACGGTGCCTGCGCTTTTGTTTTTAGAAGAAGATCTGACATCTTGTGTTTTACTAATGTACAGTAAATTCTGCTAGTTGAAACGTTAATGTTGATGTATTTTTGCAGTTACGATTATTTGGAGTAGGCTGTAAGATGTAGTTAGTAAGCGGTTACATTACTTAAGAGGAGGAATGAAAAATGACTACAAAACAAGAACAGGCAGTAAAGTTACCTATGACGGGCGCCGAGTATTTGGAGAGTTTAAGAGATGGACGGGAAGTTTGGCTCCACGGTGAAAAAGTTGACGATGTTACAACACATCCCGCATTTAGAAATAGTGCTCGCTCAATTGCAAGTTTATATGACGCATTACATGACCCAGAATATAAAGATATATTAACAAGAGAAACTGATACTGGAAATGGTGGATTCACGCAACGATTCTTCCAACCGGATTATACACCGGAAGATTTATTCAAAACACGTGATGCAATCGCGCAATGGGCGAAAATGACTTTCGGTCAAATGGGTAGATCACCAGATTACAAAGCTGCGTTTTTAGCAACGCTTGGCTCTAATCCAGAGTATTACGGTAAATATGCAGACAATGCAAGAAGATGGTATAAAGAAGCACAAGAAAAAAACTGGTACTTCAACCACGCAATTATAAATCCTCCGGTTGATCGCGACAAGCCGATGGATGAAGTGAAGGATGTATTTATCCATTGTGTTGGCGAAACGGAAGAGGGCATCTTAGTAAGCGGTGCGAAGATGGTAGCAACTGGTTCAGCACTCGTAAACTATAACTTTGTTGCACATTATGGTGCACTTGCGGTTCCAAGTGAAGAGTTTGCGCTCGTCTTCATTGCGGATATGGATACACCAGGAATTAAAGTAATTTGCCGACCTTCATATGAAAATAATGCAGCGGTTACAGGAAGTCCTTTTGATTATCCGCTTAGTAGCCGTTTCGATGAAAATGATACAGTACTTGTTTTTGAGAATGCGCTCATTCCGTGGGAAAATGTACTTGTTTACAAAGATATTGAAAAAGCAAATAGCTTCTTCCCGGAAAGTGGATTCCTGCATCGTCTATCGTTTCATGGTGTGACAAGACTTGCTGTAAAGTTAGATTTCATCTCAGGTTTATTAATCAAGGCTTTAAAAGGGAACGGGACGGATAAATTCCGCGGTGTCCAAGCCAATATCGGAGAAGTACTTGCTTATCGGAATATGTTCTGGGCAATAAGTGATGCGATGGCCTTAAATCCAGATGAAGGTGCAAATGGTTCTAAATTACCTAACTTAGATTATGGACTGGCATACCGTGTATTTATGTCGGATGGTTGGCCAAGGGTGAAAGACATTATCGAGACAGTAGTGGCTGGAAGCCTTATTGTCCAACCTTCTAGTGCACAGGATTTTAAAAACTCAGAATTGCGTCCAATTATTGATAAGCTTTACCGAGGTTCGAATGGCATTGAAGCAGAAGAGAAAATTAAAGTTATCAAATTGCTTTGGGATGCAATTGGTAGCGAATACGGAGGACGTCACGAATTGTATGAGCGTAACTATTCCGGAAACAATGAAAACATCCGTATAGAAAACTTAACGATGGCTCAAAAATCCGGACAAGCTGCAGAGTTTGAGGAATTTGCTCAGCGATGTATGGACGATTATGACTTAGACGGTTGGGTAAATCCTACTTGGATCAATCCTGATGACGTACATGCTTATAATAAAAAATAAATAAATAAATATACTTTCTATTTATTCCAATACTAATTAGGGGGAGACGAATCATGCAAAAAGAGGCGACTAAAAAGAATGAACGTGTAGTAGAGATATTCGATTTGTTTGTCGAACATGTCCAAGCGTTTTTGAAAGAAGCGAAACTAAATCACGAAGAATACACAAATTTCGTAAATTGGGCTGATCGACTCGGACGGACAGGGGAACTTCCTCTTTTTGCGGATGTTTTCCTAGAAACCCATGTGTTAAGAGCGATGTACACGGAGAAGCCGGGAACACAACCTTCACTCTTGGGGCCTTATTTCATTGAAGGATCACCTTTACTAGAAGCAGAGGCCGGACAGCCATTGGTTTTGACGCAGCGTCCTAACGAAGAAGGCGAAGTCCTGCTCTTCAAGGGAAATGTTAGTAATGTGGACGGCAAGAAGCTTGCAAATGCGCGGGTTGAAATGTGGCAAAATGATGCTTCTGCAACCTATTCTGCTTTCGATTCTGATGCACCAAAATATAATTTAAGAGGCCATTTCTATTCGGATGAAAATGGAGATTTTGAAATAAAATCGATTGTTCCATTACCTTACCCGATTCCAACGAACGGTCCAACAGGAGAATTCTTGGATTACACTGGCCAGCATCCGATGCGTCCCGCACATCTTCACTTAATGTTTGAAGCTGAGGGCCATGAAACCCTTATTACTCAGGTGTTCTCGGAAGATGATGAATGGCTCGAAAATGACGTAGCGGATGGTGTTCGCTTGGACCTTTTAACAAAATTTGAAGATAAAGGTAGCCATGTTGAAGCATCTTTAAACTTTGTTCTGCGTACGGAATAAGAAGAGTGCAAATAATCAGGAGCATTGTAGAATGTTCCTGGTTACCTCTTATTTCTCGTTGATTATCCTCTTAGAGTTACTCCTATATCTATTTATATTTTGCGGAAAAGGAATAAATACATTTAATAGAAAGTGAGGTACTTAAATGAGGATATTTCAACAAAATCAGCTTAAACTAGAAAACTCCGTTGTCACAATTGGGGCTTTTGATGGTATTCACCGTGGGCATCAAGCGTTAATAAAAAAAGCGAAGTTACAAGCAAATCTTTACGGGGTGCCCCTTGTTGTTTATACGTTTGATCCACCGCCTAAGGTCTATTTTCAAAATCAGTCAATGCTAACTTCATTGTCGGAAAAGAAACGCTTTCTTGAAGCATTAGGCGTCTCTTATACGGTTTTTGCTTCGTTCGATGAGGCTTATGCGGCGAGGAGCGCACAGGACTTTATTGATGAGCTAAATGATGTGAATCCTAGGGAAATTTGGGTTGGGCCAGGGTTCAACTTTGGCAAAGGCAAAAGCGGTTCAATTGAAGACTTGGATAATGCGTTCAATGCCTATCAGCATCCTGTCGTTACTTGTCCAAAAGGAGAAGTTATTTCTTCAACAAGAATACGAAAACTTTTTGAGCATAAAGAAACGAAGCAAGCTTACGATTTGTTAGGCAGAAATGAATTTGCCCTAGCTAAAACTTGATTAACTTAGTTAATATATTGAACTTACAAATTAGAGGAGGGTTTTTTATGGATGTTAGAGAATTTCGAAACTGTATGGGACGTTTTGCAACTGGTGTTACCGTAGTCACATGCAAAACCGAAGATGGTTATCATGGATTTACTGTGAACTCATTTACTTCGGTGTCACTAGATCCGCCTTTAGTGTTAGTGTCTGTTGACCGAAAAACGAAGGCAATGGAACACTTAAAAAATAATGCATTCACCATAAATATTTTAAATGATCAACAAGAAGATGTGGCCATGCATTTTGCCGGACGCCCAAAGGAAGAAGAGCCGTTTACATGGGTTGAGGGAGAATATACAGCACGCCTTGAAGAATCACTTGCTTATATTGAATGTGCTCCGTGGAAAGAATATGATGGTGGCGACCATGTTCTTTTTGTAGGTGAGGTTTTGAACTTCGAATACACTGAAAGTGATGCACTTACATACTTCTCAGGAAAGTTCTCATCATTATCTTCAAAAGTCCAATCTGTTTGATGATGTTTCCCCGATAAATTACAGGTACCTATGCAAGGGGGTATTCGGGGGATTCACCGCAATTGCATATTTATGAACGGGAGATTAGGTAGGTACTTGACTATCTAATCTCTTTTGTGTTTTTAGGTGAATTGTTGGTTGTTGCACACAAACAATTATTTAACATAACAGGTACCGACTTTATAATGTATTGGCTTGCAGATAATGTGACAGATGAAATGATTTCCTGGGAAATACCGACCCTCCTCGACATTTATTCTCATGAATTTCGGGTGCCTGTGTAAGGTTGTAATCCGCGCGAATCTCCGATTGTACGATGCAGTCGAAATAATATAGCCGCTGTCTTCCAGTCTACGAATCGTTCTTTTAATCGTATCTACAGACCAAAATGGGAACTCGTCGTTTTTCCACTCTTCGTATCTTTTGTAAACCCACTTATGCCCATCCCGCACATTTGGCGAGATGAGCGATCTAAAATGCAGTTGCTGTAGTAAAATAGCCGCGTTTAATCCCACTTGCATCGCAAGCGACGGAATTACCTGAAGCGATGCCTCATTGATTAATAAATTCATTAGGGATCCTCCTTTGGTAAATGAAGTAGAAATGTGCCAGCGCCTTGCCTAGGCGACAAACACATTTCTACCTATTAACGAGTATTTTCTAGCGACAGCAAGACGTCTCTTGCCTTGACGAACGATGCCTTCACCTATACATAGACAAAAACTACGGGAAAGTGGACAACAAATGAAATTATTTTTTTGACTGCCATCCTTTTTAAAGCCCCTACCGCTTTTCTTGTGATCTAGCTCCAGGCGCAAACTCCTCGGGTCATAAGTCGGTTCGGCTAAGGAAGGATTGAACTGCATCCTTCCCGGGCAAAGAACGCCGCTCCGCCGACCCGTCTTATGCCTGTCGGAGCTGTGCGGCGCCTTGCACTTTTCTATGCTAATACAAGTCTCAATTTCGCCAGCGTTCGGTGCCTTCGTTTCTTAACCCCTTCAACCGAAATTCCAAACCGCTCAGCACATTCTGTAAGCGTACCTCCTTCTATGAATAGCCATTGAATAAGTTCCTGCTCGGCAGGGGGCAATTCGTCCAGTGCATCCTTAAGTCTATCCAGTGCTCCTTTCTGGACAGCGATTTCGGACGCCTTTAGATAGGCCAAGGGCTCTTCTTCTGTCTGCATGGTATTCTCTTCAAATACGTTTTCCATTTTTAATTCATCCAATATGGCACCCCGTATACTTCGATAGGCAAATGGCGTAAAATTCCCTTTCGCTTCGTCAAAGCGGTTCCACGCTTGCCATAAAGCGACTCTTCCCGCCTGTCTGAAAATGTCATGGTTGCGTTGAATATTCAATTTGCGGATAGATGCAGAAATCATCGGTTCATACTGCTCCAAAACGTCCTCAAAAGTCATCATTTGTGCGGCCTTCCAGACCGTGCACGGTGCTTTGTATTCCCGGGTGAGTCCATCGTAGTTCATTTGAAATAGGGAATCCAACGAGCGTTTAGGACGTTTTGGGTACCATACGTGATGTTTCGTTAGCGGAAAATGACATTTAACACATAATAATTACATTATTCATCATATTTAGATAAATGCGCTTGAATCTTTATGAGTAAATGATATCATACATATATAACAGGTAAAAAGGGGGATTCTTATTTGAGAATGTGTGATTCTTTTTTAATTAACCGAACAGTATTGGCAGTTAAATCATTTTTCATTGGGGAAAATAAAAGTGAAATTATTACAACGCATGGTACATATTACTCCAAGTTAAAACCACTAGATCTACTCAATAAGGCGTGCATTAATAATTTTTCATCGTGGCAGGGACGTACAGAGTTTGCAAAGGATTTGTTGAATTATTCAAGGAAACCGCCGTTCATTATAGTACCTAACGAAATTGGTGTATTTCCGACAAAATCATCAGAATGTCCAGATTGTGTCTTTATATTTAATCATCATATTAGCGTAGAAGAAGTGGCAAAAGGCCAATCAGTAATCACATTCATGCCGGGGATTTCCATTACCGTTAAAATCTCGAAACACATCATACTAAAGCAATATCAACGCCTTCACACACTGATGAGCGTAAGCACTCTGAAGAATCAGGAGAAGGAATTATATGATAGAGAAAATGGTTTCATTGATAGAAAAGCTAAATAAGCGAGAGCGCTAGAATTGTATAGTGACCAGTGAGGGGGAATCATTTAGCTAGTTGTGCGTGATGTTGTTTAATCAATTCACTACAATTAAATACGTATAGACTAGGGAATAGATACGTATCTATTCTCTTTTATTTTGTTGAATCCAAGGGTTGATCAGGCATACCCCGTGGGTCCAGCAAAATCTAGGAGTTGTCCAACAAAAGCCCAGAGCTGTCCAACGAACTCAGCTAAGTTCCCAACCAAACCCCGTAGATGCCAACTATTCGCATCCTGTGTTCAACTCATCTCCTCAGATTTCCAACGCACTTTGAATTCGTTGGAAACATGCATCAACTACTGTATTTCATCGATAGAAAAACGCCTCAAATGGCACGTCATAATCCATAAATGCCTCACTAAACAAAGCCTTGTCGATGAGTTCGCGCAAGACGCCTGAATAATAACCAGGTAGATTCCTAATGTTTTTAAGCTTTGTTGTTTGAATCGAAATCCGTAGTGCTTGCATAGCCAATTGCTCGAAAAGCTCCCCTTTGTCTTCGTGAATACTGAATTTCAGCATTTGCAGGGACTGTTTCCGGTAGACGCCGTAAAAGTTGCGTGCCAATTTACTTTCTCCGATTGTTGAAGAAAGAAGAGATTTCATTTTACCGAAAAGTGTAGTAGGCACAATTTCCGGAGGAGACGTTCTTTTAAGATCTTTAGTACTTAGCGCTTTAGAAAGAAAAGCTTCGTTTTGCGGTTTAGCAGGTTCCGCCTTACTGGCAGAAGGTTTTTCGTCACTCACTGGGGTGTTCAATTTCGACTGGTCATTAGTAGGATTAATGACATAAATGTTAGCGCCGAGCCCGCTCATGACTGGACGGATATAGTGAATGCGTTCGATGATTTCGAGCTTTTCTAACTTGCGTATTGCACGTCGTACAGTTGCGTTAGATTTCTTAATGGCCTTTTCGATGGTTTCGTGTTTCAAATGTGCAGCACCATATTTAACAGAGTAACGACGGATCATATCGAGAACAGCCCGCTCGGTTTGGTTCATTTCATTCCAGTGATTGAGTACATGTTGCCTAGTTGCTGCATCTAAATCGTGTTTGTTTGTGAAGTGTGCGTATCCAGAAAGGTAAGTTGTCATAAAGAATGTCCCCTTTATTCTTTATATAGAAGAAAAGTAGGGGAAAGTGGACAAGAATTTGAAAATAGTTTATTTAATTTTGTTAGAAGTAGGCAAACACATTAAAAAACTTGAAATTTAGAGCGGGGAAATGGGGCATACTACCGCGTTGGCGGAAACTGTGTGTTAATGATAATCCCACAGTATCCTCCACTCACCTTCATCTTCTGCGACATATACTTCTTGTAGGAAGCCGAACTTTCCATATTTACCTTCATAGGTTTGAATGACAATAAATTTATAAGCGACATCAAATGGTTGTGCTTCTTCAGTCATTGTCCAACCCTTGATTTTACTATCTTCATTTATTGTAAATTGAAAAGTTTCGGTACCAAAATGGCCAACGAAAACATGTAATCGGTCAGTCATGAACTGTGATTTGCTCCATCTCTCTTTCATCAAAGGGTGAAGCAATTCCCATGAATCACCAAAGTCTCCTACTTGTTCATGCATATAAAACGCTTCTACTACTTTTTTAGATTTGTAGCTCGGCGAAAACAGGTAATTAATAGAGCCTATCAACACAAGTAAAGAACATATGGATATGAGAACAAAAAGTAAGAGCTTGTTACTTTTCCTTTTTCTCATCATGAATATCCCCTTTGTTAAATTAATCTATATGAATAGGATATGATTTTAACTAGTTCATTATCAAAACTACACAGAGACCGGAAATTGCTTAGTTAATTAAAGAAGGATTCTGATTACTTATGTCGAATTGATGATGTAAAGAGGAGGGATTAATGTATGACGGATGAAGAAAGAAATGATATCGCGGATATACTGTTACACAGTCTTTACGACTATCACTTTGCGAATGATGGAGGGAGTTATGCATTGCCCAGAACTGTACTTGCAGACGTCAATAGCAAACAGGCGATTGAATACCTGATCGAACAGGAATATGCCGAGGATAGCGGGCAAGGTTCGGATAATCTGGTTTTAGCGATTACACTGCAAGGTATGGATTATATCAAAAATAATGTACTGGAGGCATTATACATTTAAAAGGAACCTCCTCATGCGGCGTTCTTTTTGTTTCATCGATTGAAATAGATAGAGTACTGATTTAGGATATGCCGGATCCTTTGAAGTGGCGATTGGGGGAGCGCGCACCTGCTTAGTAGGCGGATACTGCGTAGTTTAGTAAAGAAGGATTCCCATCTCTTCTGTCGAAATGTGTATGTAAAGGGGAGGGATTCAGTCATGATGAATGAAGAAGGCAATAAACTCGCGGATGTACTGTTACAGAGTCTTTACGACTATCACTTTGCGAATAATGGAGGAAGTTATACATTGCCCAGAGCAATGGTACAAGCAGATGTCAATAGCAAACTGGCGATTGAACAACTGATCGAAAAGGAATATGCCGTAGATAGCGGGCAAGGTTCGGATAATCTGGTTTTAGCGATTACACCAACAGGTATGGAATATATCAAAAACAAATCACTATAGGCAATAAGCGTAAAAAGGAACGTCCTCATGGGGCGTTCCTTTTTTTTCGATTGAAATAGATAGAGTACTGATTTAGGGAGAGCGCGCAGCTACGCAGTAGGAACAAACGGGGTAGTAATGATAATGGATTAGTTTAGGGTAGCTCACTAGGATGTCCAACCAAGCCCAACGACTGTCCAAGCCCCTTACTAAGGAGATAGACAATTATTTTAAGTGTTTTAGGTACCTGTGCGTGAAAAAATCCGGTATATACGCTACAATTTTATTATAAATTAATCAAAATTAGTGTCTGTCTGACGAACTTGTGTGTTCATTCAGGAAATACTTTCTACAACATTTCAATTGACTCAGTGGTGCACCCTATCCTTTAAGATTTGATTAGGGGAGGAATTACATGTACAAAATAAGCGAATTCAGCGAAATGACAGGATTGGGCAAGGAAACCCTACGCTATTATGAGCAGGAACAATTACTGGAACCTGCATTCGTGGATGCATCCAACAACTACCGTTATTATGACGATGGTTCATTTTTCCTGGCAGCGTTGTTGCAAAAACTTCGAAGTTTCGGCTGTACCATTCAGGAAATGAAAGATGTCATGCGTGATGAGTCGTTTGAGAATTTGGAAGAACTTTTACTAAAAAAGAAACAAAGTTTAGAGATTGAAATGGGATTAAAACAACAAAAGATATCGGATATTGAAGCATTTATCCGAACTGGGAGAGAGGAGCAAGACGAATGATTTGGAGAGAAGAACGACTGATTGACGCACCAATTGACGTCATATGGGCTCTATTTGAAGAAGAACAGGCAACACGTATTATGCCAAAAGTATTGGAGAATCGCTGGATTGAAAAAAAACCTGAAATGATAGGCTCAACTTACAGTCAAACTTATGAAGAAGGGAAACGTAAAGAAACGTATGTGGTGGAAATTACGGAATTTGAGGACTCAGTCAATCGAAAGCATAAGCGAATTCAATTTCAGCTGGCACGTGCATTTGAAATGACTTTAGGATTTACATTGGAAAAAGTAAGTGAAACACAGACAAATTTGATTTACTCGGGCTCGAACCGCGGCATCAATTTTGTAGGGCGTGCCATGCTAAAACTCGGTGGTGGAAAAAATGGTGATCAAGTGATTCATGACTTCATGGATCGCGTCAATCATCAAGCCATGCAGGACATGAAATGACGTGTAGCAAAAGCTTTTTATGAGCTCAAAGCTCAGCAAGTGTGCAACCAACCCCCGGAAAGTGTCTAACAAACGGAGAGGTTTCCAATAAACTCTCCGAAGTGTCCAACAAAGCCCGGCGACTGTCTAACGAACCTCGTAAAATGTTCAACCATCCCCTGAAAGTGTCCAACAAACAAGGAAGTCTCCAACAAAACCATCGAAGTGTCCAACAATGTCCAGCAAGTGTGCAACCAACCTCGTAAAATGTCCAACCAACCCTAATTGAGCTATTAAACTTAAAATAGTTAACATATCATAAAAATATAACTGAACTTTTAGTATATAATGAATACAACAGAACAGGGGGGCGTTATTTATGAAAGCGGTTCCGTCAGAAAAAGTAATTCGTTACAGAGGGACAGAATTGAATACAAAGGGTTGGGGACAAGAAGCAGCTCTTCGTATGTTGATGAATAACTTGGATCCGGAAGTGGCAGAGCATCCTGATAAACTAGTGGTCTATGGTGGGATCGGGAAAGCTGCTCGGAACTGGGAAAGCTTTGATGCGATTGTAAAATCACTGAAAGCGCTAGAAAATGATGAAACGTTACTTGTTCAATCGGGTAAACCGGTTGCTGTTTTTAAATCACATACCGATGCACCACGTGTGCTCATTGCCAATTCAAACATCGTTCCGGCGTTTGCAAACTGGGAGATGTTCCATGAACTCGATAAAAAAGGGTTAATGATGTACGGACAAATGACGGCGGGAAGCTGGATTTATATCGGTTCACAAGGCATTGTGCAAGGCACATACGAGACATTTATAGAGCTTGCGAAAAAGCATTTCAATGGCAGTTTGGCAGGAACAATTACTGTAACAGCAGGACTTGGCGGCATGGGTGGCGCACAACCGCTTGCAGTGACGATGGCGGGTGGCGTTTGTATCGGCATCGAAGTGGATGAGACGCGCATCGATCGCCGCATTGAAACACGTTATACAGATGTGAAAACGGATTCATTGGATGAAGCCATCCGTCTGGCGGAAGAAGCTAAAAAAGAAGGAAAAGCATTATCCATTGGCTTGCTCGGCAACGCTTCTGAAATTTTACCTGAAATGATTGCACGCAATTTCACGCCTGATGTGCTGACAGACCAAACGTCCGCACATGATCCATTAAATGGTTACATCCCTACAAACATGTCACTAGAAGATGCTGAGGTCCTGCGTACGAATGATCCGGATGCATATGTGAATAAGTCAAAAGCGTCAATGGCTGTACATGTTCAGGCGATGCTTGACTTGATGGACAAAGGGGCAATCACATTTGACTATGGCAATAACATCCGACAAGTGGCGAAAGACGAAGGCGTAGAAAATGCATTCGATTTCCCTGGGTTTGTTCCGGCTTACATCCGTCCCCAATTCTGCGAAGGGAAAGGTCCTTTCCGCTGGGTTGCGTTATCAGGCGATCCGGAAGACATTTATAAATTAGATGAAGCAATTTTACGTGAGTTCAGCTATAACGAACACTTATGCAACTGGATTCGAATGGCACAGGACAAAATTGAATTCCAAGGACTACCAGCCCGTATTTGCTGGTTTGGTTACGGGGAACGCGCGCGCTTCGGGAAAATCATCAATGATATGGTAGCAAGCGGTGAATTAAGTGCACCGATCGTTATCGGTCGTGACCATCTGGACTCAGGATCTGTTGCTTCTCCGAACCGTGAAACAGAAGCGATGAAAGACGGATCAGATGTCGTTGCGGATTGGCCGATTTTAAATGCCATGATCAATGCAGTGGGCGGCGCAACATGGGTTTCATTGCATCACGGTGGTGGTGTCGGCATGGGCTATTCAATTCATTCAGGAATGGTTATTGTGGCAGATGGAACGAAAGAAGCAGAAATTCGACTTGAGCGCGTATTGACGACTGACCCAGGAATGGGCATTGCACGCCATGCGGATGCGGGCTATGAAATTGCTGAACGAACGGCTCGTGAAAAAGGCGTTAACATTCCAATGCTTGCGAAAGGAAATGATCCACAATGACAAAACCGCTATTTATTAAACATGCAGCTCAGCTAGCGACGCTCACTTCCGCCGAGAAAGGACCTCGCTCAAAAGAAGCGATGTCCGAACTTGGCATACTAGAAGACGGCAGTATATGGATAGAAAACGGAATTATTCAAGCGGTTGGATCAACAATCGATCTTGAAAAGCGCTATGCAGACCGTTTACTTGAGGCGGAAATTGTAGACGCTACGGGCCATCTAGTGACTCCTGGGTTAGTGGATCCTCATACGCATGTTGCTTACGGAGGCAGTCGTGAACGCGAATTTGAAATGCGTTTAGAAGGTTCGACATACATGGATATTATGAATGCGGGGGGCGGCATCCATGCGACAACGAGGATGACACGTGCTGCATCGGAAGCGGAATTAATCGAACAAACAACTCGACGCCTCGATTTGTTCCTTGAACACGGGGTTACGACAGTCGAAGGGAAAAGCGGTTATGGCATGGATTTGGAGACGGAGTTGAAACAACTTCGTGTGATGAAGACATTGCAAGAAACGCATGCCATCGATATTGTGCCGACCTTTATGGGGGCACATGCCGTTCCGGTTGAATACAAAGGGCGGGAAGATGAATTTGTCGATGTAATCATAAATGAAATGTTGCCTGTGATTGCCGAAGAAAAGCTTGCTGTATTTAACGATGTGTTTTGTGAAAAAGGCGTGTATACACCTGAACAATCAGAACGCGTATTGGAAGCCGGTAAACGTTTGGGATTAATTCCAAAAATTCATGCCGATGAAATTGAATCATACGGTGGGGCAGAGCTTGCAGCAAAGGTCGGTGCCATTTCGGCGGAACATTTACTGAAAGCTTCCGATGAAGGAATCCGAGCAATGGCGAAATCGGGCACAATTGCTTGCCTGCTTCCTGCAACCGCGCTGTATTTGCGTGAGCAAGCAGCAGACGGGCGAAAAATGATTGATGAAGGCGTTGCTGTCGCCATTTCTACGGACTGCAATCCCGGTTCATCTCCAACGACGTCCATGCCACTCGTTATGAACTTAGCTTGTATTTCTATGCGATTGACACCTGCTGAAGCATTGACAGCGGCCACGTATAATGCAGCTTGCGCCATTAAGTGTGAAGACAAGGTGGGTTCTCTTGAAGTGGGGAAACAAGCAGATATCGTCCTATGGAATGCGAAAAACTATCAAGAAATCCAGTACTTCTTTGGCGTGAATCATGTAAAGTCTGTGTGGAAAAAAGGCGTGCAGGTGGTGGGGGAATGAATAGATGGCTGCAACCACCTGAATGGTCGTGGAATGTAGCAGGACAAGAAGTGACACATGTGCATCAATGGGTTCAGCCACTGAATGATGGAGAAAGTAAACCTGACCTCATTCTATATGGTGCGCCGCTTTCTAGGTCATCGATTAGTGTCTCGGGTGCCTCTTTGTACCCGAATGAGTTTCGTAAATTGTGGAAAAGCTTCTCCACTTATAATTTAGATGAAGATATCGACTTAAGTGCTTTTCGGGTCGCGGATGCAGGTGATGTAGAGATGCATACGACGGATGTCCTGTTATCTCACCAACGGATACAAGAAGCAACGGCCGCTCTTGTAGCGAGCAATCCGAACACGTTGACTTGCATGATTGGCGGAGATCATTCGACGACAGCATGCGCCATTCGGGGGATTAAGGATGTTCATCCTGAGCGTACAATTGGGATTTTACAGTTGGATACGCATCTAGATGTACGGGATCCGGCAGAATTAGGTCCAGCCAATGGAACGCCCATTCGGCAACTGATTGAGGGCGGCATGGTTAAGGGAAAGCATATCATCAACGTCGGGTTGCACGGCTATTATAATGCAAAACCACTCGTGGACTATGCCAAGCAGCATCATATTCAAATGGTGACTCTCAAACAAGCTCGCATGCAAGGCATAATCGAAACGATTCAAGCAGCACTTCAACAACTGTCTGCGGAAGTAGATTGCGTGTATGTCACTGTAGACATGGACGTGCTGGATATATCCGTGGCGCCGGGCGTTCCGGCATCTACACCAGGCGGAATGACGGCGATAGAGCTGTTTGATGCTTTGCTTACGATCGGCAAGCATGAAGCTGTTCAGCATATTGACTTTGTCTGTTTGGATCCAAGCAAAGATTCCGCAGTTTCGGAAACAGTTAAAATTGGGGTTTATGGGTGGTTGCAATTTGTCACTGGTCGCGTGAGTCGGTTGAAATAAACAGCACGGGAGCAATAAGGGGAAGTTTCCAACAAACTCTGTGAAGTGTCCAACCAACCCATGAAAGTATTCAACAAACATGTCCCAGAATCACTCGAAAAAGCCCGATTTCTCATTAAATGAGAAATCGGGCTTCTTTCACGCTTACTCTACCTCGGCACCACATAATCATTCGCCGCTTTAGCAAGTGCAGCTGTCGTCAAATTTCCTGGAATTCCGTCTACAACAAGACCCGACTGCTTCTGAAACGACTGTACCGCAGCCTTTGTAACGGGCCCGTGTAGGCCATCTACAGCGATCTTGTAACCTACTTTGACAAGCAAGCTTTGTATTTTTTTCACTTCATGGTCCAAAACATAACATAACGGATCAACCGCATTCGTAAATTTGTTATTCCAACGACCGACGTGGACCTCGAAATGAAGATGGATTCCTGTACTATTTCCAGTCGACCCTTTCACGCCGATACGTTCGCCCTGTTTGACTGTCTGCCCGACTCTGACACCAATTGACCGTAGATGTGCATACACGGTTTCAAACGTCTTTCCACCGATTGAGTGTACAATCATAATCGTGTTTCCATAACCATTTGTAGACTTAGAAAATGTAACTTTCCCAGCAGCTGCTGCAACAATTGTATTGTTTGATGGCGTATTTCCGTAATCCACACCAAAGTGCATCGTTCGAAAATGTGCAATCGGATGCATGCGGTAACCGAAAGGTGATGTGATACGCCCCTCGCATGGTTTAATAAACATGTATTCCCTCCTTTTTTAAATTATGGTCAACAACGGTCCACCTCTTATGGCGGACCGCCCGAATATAGATTGCAACCGCTCAATCCGCACGGCAGACCGCCCGAATATGGTTTACGACCGCCCAAACTCTACAGCACGAGCAAGTAGCCCAACTCAATTTTCTATTGATGAGAGATGATTAAGTTTCACTGCATTTTTAATGAAACCAACACATCATGGATCGCGACGAGTTTTGTTTCGAGCCGGTGCAAAAGATAGAATGATACGAATATCGGGAAACCGACTTCCTGTATGAGACTCATCCATTGTTCCATCTCGTTTCCTCCTCTCTATTTACATATAAAAAACCGGTCCCCAGTCCGAAAACTGGTGAACCGGTCGTTGTGGCTTGTTAGCTGTTTACAAGTTCTGTTACATTTCGCTCAATAACCCGAGCGCTAACAATTGATGCGAGTGGCGCTCCGTTAACTTCGAATACATTCGCAGCAATGATTTCCTGCATCGCAGCTTCGATACTTTGCGGCGTCAAATCTGCGCGGGGTTCATCCACCGACAAACTCACCCTTTTACCGCTTGCTGTGTTGAAATTCAACTGTAGTGTTTTAGCCATTTTTTATTCCTCCTTTCCCGATTAGTTAATTGTTGAATTAGTTAATCAAACTCGATGTTTCCACGATGTCCGCTCCGATGAACGGCAAAGTTGAGAGACGACCAAGTTGCTCCAGCGCTTGGTACAAGTTCTCTGCAGGTGCATTTGCCTTGATGTAGCGATACGTCTTCGCTTTGCGGATAAGCTTACCGTCCTCTGTCAAACCACCGTCGAAGAATACGCGACCCGACGCCTGTTGAAATTCGATTGTTGCTGCCATGTAATCACCTCCTTTCATCCTCTATATAGAGTAAAAGGGAGGGAAAGTGGACATTGTTTTGAAATGTTTGGTGAGTTGAAAAATATAATGTTGATTATATTAAGTCATTTGAGTAATTAGTTAGAAGGTGAATATTTCTATAATAATTGTGAAAACAAACTAGAAAACTCCATTTCCTCAGTTGATAATAGCAAATAAAGCTCCACTGGTTTACAAGTCATGGAAGCTGTTTTTTTTTGATGTCCAAATAGGGGTATTATCACAATAGCTACAGAATAGACTGAGTGACTGTCCCAAATCGGTACCCAACTATTTCCTCTCTACTTCAGCTTATTTAAAACAATGGTCATCCAATTACAAAATCTATTGTCAGAGGGAGACTATAGGCTCCTAATGTAATAGGTAAATATTCTTATAACTGACTTCACAAGACTATAAAGTTTGACTATAGTGAATATTGGAATCATTCAATAACTACTATAAAGAAAGGAGGGAAGTATGTGAGTCAAAAGTTTTGTAAGAAGTGCGGGGAAGAGCTTTCTCCGGGCATTGTTTTTTGTTCAGCATGCGGGACGCCTGTATCAGATTCGACTTCAGTTACAGCAACAGAACACAAGGTAAAACGGCGGAAACCCATGTCATTGAAAACGAAAGTTCTGCTTTCAATCATTGCAGTGGTATGTGCGTTGTCGATCGGCACTCATTTTATTTTATCTCATGTAACTGACAGTGCGAAACAGTTGGAAAGTATTTACAATGCAATCATCGATGAAAATAGTAAGGTCTTATTTGCAGAATTGACTGTTCCTGAGGGTGTTCTTTATGTAGAAGGAAGCTTTACGAAGAATTTAAATAATGACTCCTTGCCCGAATTTTACGCGGAGTTGTCTGATGCTGTTGAACGAGTGAAAGACACGGAGTTGACGGAAATTGTGCTGGATGATCATGGAATCGAAGTATTTCGCATCAAGCATGATACATGGCTTTATTTTTACCCGAGAGCTTTGATTGAACCGGTGTCGCAGTCTTTGGTGATTGATACGGATCTTACGAATACGACGTTGACCCTTGCCGGTGAGGTGTTTCCGCTTGATGGCAAACCGATTACCATCAATAAAGTATTGCCGGACGAGTACACAGTGACACTGAATGGGAAAAATACCTTCTTTGCGTCACAAGGTACTGCTAAAATCGACCGTGCCCTATTTTCAGAAACAGCGACGTTCAGTTTACTGAATACAGCCTATTCCATCGAATTTGATGGTCAATCGCCAGACAGCATCCTATATGTGAATGGGGAATCTACAAAAAAGTCAATTCAGGAGGTAGGGACAATTGGGCCGATTTTTGGAAAAGGGGCTACGTTCCATGCTGTTCGGAAAATCGAAGGCGATAAAACGGAAGCGTCCGAAAAGGTCAGTGGAAAGCCTGGAGATTTGATTTCTTTCACTTTTCCTTCGCTTATAAAAACGGAACAACAAGCCCATGAAAAAGAACAAGTGAAAGCGGCACAGGCAGAAAAAGAAGAAGAAAATAAAGAGTTGATTGGCCAAGCTTCCGAGAGTTATATCAATTTCCGAAATGCCTATGAAGACGCACTCAATAACCGAAGTTTCGGCTATATCGAATCCTATTTACAACCATCTGGGAAAGCGTATGGTGAGTTGAAAGAATTTATTGTGGGAGCGGATAGTACGTACTATTGGTATGAGTTCATGACGAATGAAGTAACTGGCGGCAAAGTGGAAGGCGATTTTATAAAGTTGCAAGTCCGTGAAACGTTCTTATTTGAAAACCACCTTGGTCAAACGACAAACTACGATCGACATAAAGAATATAATCTGATTAAGACTTCTTCCGGTCAATTTGAAATTGTAGAAATCCATATCAAAGACACGAATCGGAATAACTAGTAAACGAGGGGGAATTTTTGTTGAGTACAATACAAACAAAAATCGGCGGCGGATTGAACAAAATACAAGATACGCTGCAACAAGGTAAACAAAAGATGCAGACGGTGCAAGAAGCGAGCCAGCTCCGTCAGGCAATCGATCAGTTGCGACAAAAGCGATTGGAAAGCATCGTGGAAATTGGCAACAGCATTCATAAAAAAGTGCGGTTCGGCCTTGTTCACGATGAAGGTTTCGTGGGGATTTCCTCGCAAATCGAACAGGTTGATAAAGAGATTTATGAGCTATCCAAAAATCTTGAACAACTTCAGGTTGAAGCAAGTCAATCAAATCTGTGCTCGAATTGTAAAAACCCTGCTCAGCCAAATGATAAGTTTTGCGGCTCCTGTGGAAATGCCGTCAATATTGAAATAAGAGTAGAAGAAGAAACAAAAGTCTGTTTGCAATGCAATGAGGACATTCCGGAATCGGCGGCATTTTGTCCGTGCTGCGGGACTGTCATTTAAGGATAGGGGGAAACGGATTGTTTTGTAATGAATGTGGGACAAATCATCCCAATTACACTAATTATTGTACGGCAGACGGAGCCATACTGGATACGAAAATAATCGGCAAAGCAAATCGCTCGAAAGTAGAGTTTTGTGCGGGTTGCGGCGGAAAAGTGGCTTCATCCGCACAGTATTGTCTTCATTGCGGGGGGGATTTGTCAGGTATCAGTTTCCAATCTACACAAAGTGTCATCCAAGCGATTCAAAATCCGACGAAGAAGATTGCTTTACCGACGTTCAGCTCGAGCGGCTTTTTATCGAAAAGTAATGTGAAGAATGCTTTGATTGCAGCTTTTCTAGCGATTGTCCTCGTTCTTGTAAGTGCCGGGGCTGTCATGAATTACGCTGAACAACAGTTTCTGGACTTCATGGAAGTAACAGAAGGCGAAGTGGTATCGGCAAAAGAGTTGCGTAGTCTAAGTTTTGTTGAAGAGCAAATCATGTCAGAATTAGGTGTGTCTACATCGATACCTACAATTTACGGCATCACAACGTTTGTCACGCTACTTCATAATATAAATACGACGTTTGACTTGGATGCCAATTCGTATGGCGAATCGATGCTAGTTTTTTTTCAACAGAAAAATCTGTTGCTCGCCGGTTTGATTGTCCCAATTGTAATTCTGCTCATCGTAGGGACGGTTTTAGGGTATTTGTCAAGAAAATCGAAATCGTCATTGGTTGAACCGCTTATTATCTTCTCTGGAATTTACACGATTTTTATACTGATTAACGCTATAATCTCAAGAGTGAAATTCCGTATGGGTTCAAATGGGATATACGACGATAGTCTGTCAATCCAAGCTGTATTGAAATTCTCATTCTTTGATACTTTACTAACCGGACTTTTCTTAGCGCTGATCGTTACGGGATTGTCTGCCTATTTGACGTATTACGGAAAGAGTATTTTCGTGTTTTTACACGGGAAACCGCAGTATGTACAGTATACGGTGTATTCAATGCTGATTTTAGCAGTCATTTTCGTTGTCGTTTCAATAGTTGGGATTTCCGTAATGGATATGAGTGAACTCGAAGGTGTTGGAACTGCCTCCATTATTGCAGTGGTATTACCATTAGTGCTAACACATGCATCCATTTGGATTATGCACTTGGCTCATTTCAATCCGCTGGCATTTCAGCTGGACTTGTTGAATGGAACCCATTCCATCGCGATTAATCTATTCAGTAGCGCAAAGAGTATTCAAAAGTCGATTGCGGCCGATTATGAACTTGGAGATATGTTAAATACATTGGTTTTGACGGATGGAACGCTTCCGATGCTTATCAAACTGAGTTTTCTTTTGCCGGCTGTATTGCTCATCTATGTGGGTTTCCGTCTATTCAAAACGAACCAGCCGCAAATAAAGCAAATCCTTTTCTTCGGTGGAATTTATGCGCTTGTCATGACGGTATTAAGTGTAGCTAGCAGAATCAAGCTTGAAGTTCTTGCCGAGCAAGAAAGTACGATCATTACCATCTATTCCTCAATCTTGCCTTCTTTCCTAATTACATTTGTGATGGCGTCGATTTGCTTCGCAATTGGTGGTTTATTGAAGAATCGATTTGCAAGTAGATAAATTATAAATTGCGGGACAAGGCTTCACAAAGATACGGTTGTACCTAAACAACCTGTATCAAAAAAACGAAAAGCGGCCAATGGAATCATCGTGGAAAAGGTGGAAGAAGCCGGTATCGACACATGGCAGGTTACAACAACAGAGGAGTTTGTCATCCAGGCTCCAAAAGTAAAAAGTTTACAACGGTCTCCCTAGTGAAAAAAGTTCAAGACGAATGGCGCGTCCACGAGCTCGTGTCGACGAAGGAGATTTAATAGCAGGTACTTATTTCAGCTCTTCATTACAACTACATGCCTCTTGAGTCCTTTGAGACTTGAGGGGGTTTTCTATTTTTTCGCCCAAATCCTCCGTGGGATCGCCCGAACCCCAACGCGTACCGCTCGAATCTATCGCGCGACCACCCGAAAACCCTCACCAACCACCCAAATCCATGGCTTCCAACTTATGCTATACTTAATTAAAATCAGAATAATGGCTAGATTACTAGTCAACTAATCAACTAGGTGAATAAAAGCCTACTAGAAATACAAAAATAGTATCCCACAAAGATCGAATTAAGAAGGAAGTGTCAATCTCGTATGGCGAAAGTGAAAAAAGAAGTAAAGTTACATAAGTTTTGGATTGTCCTTTTATTAGGATCCCTTACTGCCATCGGACCGCTATCGATGGATATGTATTTACCGGCGCTTCCGATCGTTGCAACTGATTTACATACCTCAACATCGCTTGCACAATTAAGTTTGACCGCGTGTTTAATAGGGCTTGCCGTCGGACAGCTGATTTTCGGTCCATTGAGTGATATTCGGGGGAGACGTAAACCGCTCATATTTACGCTAATCGTATACGCGACTGCCTCTGTTTTATGTGCATTCAGTACGACGATTTGGGTTTTTATCGGGTTGCGATTTATCCAAGGGGTATCGGGTGCAGCGGGGATCGTTATCGCACGCGCATCAGCACGCGATATGTATTCCGGAAAAGATTTGACGAAGTTTATTGCATTACTGGCACTTGTAAACGGTGCAGCACCGATTCTTGCGCCCATTTCAGGTGGATTCGTTTTAAATTTCGCATCATGGAACGCCGTGTTTATCATATTAGGTGTAATTGGTCTTCTTATGTTTTTGGCAGTTACGCTCTTTCTCCCTGAGACGTTGCCTAAAGAAAAAAGGTCTGAGGGAAGTATGTTGGCGGTCGTCAAGACATTCGGGAATTTGTTTAAAGACCGTGTGTTTCTGGGGATATCGGGCACGCTAGCCTTGATCATGTCGAGTATGTTTGCATACATAGCGGGGTCTCCTTTTGTCCTGCAAAACCTTTACAATGTCACACCTCAACAGTTTTCCATGTTGTTTGCACTAAATGGTTTAGGCATTATCATCGCCGCTCAAGTGACAGGTAGATTGGCAAGCACCGTTGACGAAGTGAAATTGCTGTTTACAGGGGTTTTATTGTCATTCACAGGAAGTATATTACTCTTTATCGTTGTTTCAAATGACCTATCTTTATCAGCAATGACCATAGCCCTTTTTCTCGTCGTTTCAAGCGTCGGGATGGTATCGACGTCCGCATTTTCGCTCGGCATGCAAAGCCAAGAAAAAGCGGCCGGAAGTGCTTCAGCCTTTCTGGGACTGCTTCCATTTATCGGTGGGGCGATTGTTGCGCCACTCGTAGGAATAGCAGGGGACCAAACGGCGTGGCCGATGGGCATCATCATTATGACATGTAGCAGTGGTGCGCTCGTCCTGTTTTTACTTTTCGTGAGAAAGAGGTAAGTTTACGACTAGGGTGTAGGCATTCATTTTCAGGAGAGAAAAGGTTAGGCCACAATTGTATAATGAAAAAGTTGAAACCAGACAAAGTGGAGATTGTCTGGTTTTTTTGATGTATGGGATTTTAGGGATGCTGTGAAATTCACTAAATAAGGCGCGTACTTAGCTGTCTAAAATGTAATAAAACTGAAAACTTTTATTCAGGTTGAAAACTTGTTATAATAAAAACAGACCAGTCGGTATGACAGGAGGAATACATCAATTATGGATACAAAATCGATATTAATTGATACGGCGACGACCCTTTTTCAACAAAAAGGGTATAAAAGTGTCGGACTTAATGAGATTTTAACAGCCTGTAACGTTACAAAAGGAGCGCTCTATCATCATTTCCCAAATGGAAAAGAAGAATTATTGATTACTTGTTTACACGGTTTAAACGAAGTCATTACTACAGATATTGAGGCGATTTTCAGTAGGCATGAAGCAACGGAGGGCGCGATACTGTCAATGATTGATAAGTTGGTTCATAACTTTGAAAGAGACGGCACCATTATCGCCTATACATTTAGCAGCATTGTCAGTGAAATGGCAACGATGAGTGAACCAGTCCGTACTGCTTGTAGTGCTCTATATGAAAACATTCAACAGCTTTACTATGAGAAACTTATAACGGAAGGCTATTCGAATGAATCGGCTTCCGCTTGTGCGTTGTTGCTGACAGTTTCGATTGAGGGTGCAATGATGCTTTGTTTAACGCAAAAATCCGCAATACCTTTGAAAACAATTGGGTCATTATTGCCGAGTATTTTAAAAGTAAACAGATAAAGTAGACAGAGCTCTTTACGATTGGGTTGTTAAACGGAGTGCATTTTTAGTGTAAATTGCATTTACGGCAGCTTCATTGATTTGCGTTAAGTTCATAACTGTATTTGCTTTTGTATTTAGAGTAGGTCCAATACGAATTTTGAAAGGAAGAGAAAACAAACTATGCATCAAGAAAACAGACTACCTAAAAACGCTAAAGAGGGCGCGATATTCGGCGCAATTATCGTAACACTATCCGTATTATTAATAGGATCAATCAACATAATCCTTTCAGCTGGAGGATTCAACAAAGAGGTTGCAATGAGCATGTTAATCACGTTACCTATTATTTGGGTGATCGTTATGATTATTGAACCTGTCGCAATCGGTCGTTTTGCAGAATATTTATCATCAAAATTCATTTCGCCAACAGATGGTTTTGCTGCTCGTATCATGTTCCGTACCATTTTTACAGTATTGGGTATGTCATTCACAATGACAATTATTGGAGATATCGTTGGAAATGGTTTTAGAGATGATTTCGTTGCTCACTTCCTACAAACTTGGCCACGTAACTTCTTAATCGCTCTATTTTTAGAGAGCTTAGTTATCCAGCCAATTGCACGCTTTGTAATGGTTAAAATGCACGCAGCGCAGGATAGAAAAGCTGCAGTTCAAGCGAAAACACAAAACGTTTAAAAAAATGGCTCAGACTTTTATCAAAAGTCTGAGCCATTTTTTTGTTCAATTCGCAGGTGTACGTACGACTAAAACATCGCATTTAGCTGAACGGACGATTGCTTCAGATACCGAACCAATTATGTAGCGCTCTATTGGCGTATGCCCCGTAGCGCCGCAAATAATTAAGTCGGCCTCAACGGTTTTAGCAATCTCTTTTGTAATTTCCGTTTTAGGTGACCCATATTCAATAATGGACGTTGCATTTTTAACACCAGCAACTGCTGCACGTGCTTTGTAGCGATCTAAAATTTCCTGTGATTTATCTCTGACCTGCTCAGCAATATCTTTATCGAGCGCTCCGAAATATTTTGTATCTATAATGTTAACGATGTGTAATTGTGAACCTTTGTTTCGATAGGCGATATCAATGGATTTACGAAATGCATAGTCGGCCTCAACTGAACCGTCTATAGCTACTAAAATACTTTTGTATTGATTCATCTGCCAAATCCCCCTTTAAGAAGTTATTTGAAAGGTGCTTACCTGTAGATTCATTGTATTACCGTCAACATACCAAGCGGTTTGTTTTAAATATACCAAAAATTATTTCTATAAGCCAACGCTTTTTATCTAGCTTCTTGCGTGACCGCTCGAATCCACCGCGGGACCCGCTAGAACGCATCAGCGGCAATATGGTTTATGATCTTACGAATCCATCAAGCCCTGAGTATGTAACGTTTATGACAAGCCGTGACTTCACGAAAGAGGTTGCAGGAGATGTAGCGCCAGAAGGCTTAAGATTCATCCCAGCTTCCAAAAGTCCAACAGGTAACGCATTACTAGCAGCAACACACGAAATGTCAGGAACGGTTGCGGTTTATGAATTTGATGGGGCTAAACTTAAGTAACATCAGCTGTAGATGATTAAGTGTTAGGTAGGCTGCGTGGGGTACGAATCAGGTAATTCGCTAAATGGAGACCAGACAATTTGGGGATTGTCTGGTTTTTTTGTGTCCAATCAACAAGGAGGTTTCCAACGAAGCTACGAAAGCGCCCAACGAACAGGGGAGTTTCCAACAAAGTTAGCCGAGTGTCCAACAAAGTTAGCCAAGCATCCAACAAACCCGTCAAACCCTCCAACCAAACCCCTTCACCTCGGCAAAATACTCTTATACTTACTCCGCAACTCATTTAATTCCTCTAACTTTGAAATGGATTCATCCTTTTTCCGCATGCCTACGCCGATGATTAGATTCTCGATAAGAAAAGTCGGCGCAACCATTGAATGGAACTCCCATAACTCGCCTCTACTGGCATATAAGATTATGTCTGCTGTCGTATTAAAGTCTGAAATGAGTCGATCTGTAATTACGATTGTTTTACACCCAATCGTCTTACTATGATCCAAAATAACTTTTGTTTCGGGGTGTAATTGGACGAATCCGAAAACCAACACTGTGTCATCTTTTGTCATATGAATTAATGATTCAAAAAGTTCGTGTCCACTTTTAGGAAGGCAATGGAGAGATAAGCCAAATCGAGATAGTCTAAAATCTATTAATTGGGCAAGGCCTTCTGAGGGACCTGGGCTATAAATGTATATTTTATTTGAATTGGTCAAAGCGTCGACTGCCTGTTCGAATGTGTCTGATGAGAAATGTAGAAGTGTTTCCTGTAAGTGTTGGGTGCTTAGTGCGAGCATTTGTTGCTGCATTTCATTTGATTCAACCTGATTCATAATGTTTTTCAATTTGTTCGCTGGAGATATGACTTCTCGTTCTTTTAAGTCGTTTTTAAAATCCTTGAAGCTTTCAAAGCCAATCGATTTCCAAAATCGAGAGACGGTTGCATTGCTTAACTCGAGCTGTGCCGCGATTTCGGTTTCTGTCATATAGAGAATAGAATTTGTATTTTTTTGTACATAATCTGCAATCACTTTTTGATTGGGTGTTAACTCTTCTACATTCCAATTCTCTTCGTACATAATATCTCCTCCTCTACAATGTATTTTAACATGTTTTATTTGTTATGAAAAATATTTTTCATTAATTTAAAAGTGAAAATTATTTTACAATCTATTTACACGACATTCACATCTCCTTAACAACAGCTTGATATCATTTGAATTAAGAGTAAAAGGAGGAATTGAATTGACAAAAAAACGGCCCTATCAGTTAACCCAGTCACAAAAAATGATGGTCTTTATTTTATCTATGTCTTTGTATGGTCTTTCTAACATGTTTACAGAACTTTTACCAAGCGTACAACTAGGTCCAATTGAATTATCAGTAGAATACTTTGCATTTATTCCACTCACGTTATGTATTTTATTCCACCCATTATATGCGGCTATCGGGGCTGCCTTGGGTGAGGTCATTTTTGGCGAATTAATGCTTGGACAATTTGGCGGCATTGGAGAAATAGAAAAGTTTATTACCTTTTCTCTCGGAATGTATATTGCGGGGATATTAGTAAGAAATCCATTGAACCGTCTTCAGGTTGGTATTGGCGTCATGTCGGGCTTAATCGTCCATCATCTATTAGGCACTATGGTAGACATTGGGAAAGTTTGGGTCGGAATAGAAGAAATTGAGGCCGTGCAAGGATTGGCTGAGAGTATCCTGATTATAGAAGGAGTAGCATTCTTTAATGATTTGCTGTTTTCAGGAATCTTATTTGCACTTTTGCCCACACTTTATCTGGTTCCAAGACTTTACGGGAAAATTGAACCGTTGCTTGGCATGAAGCCTAGGGATAATAAGGTTAGTTATTCGTTAAACGAAATCATTACACCCAAGTTAATCGTCATTGGCGTTATCTTGACGGCTGTCGCGGTTGTGTCAGAGTTCGCGTCTGAAGCAGATTTAAATATCGGCGAATGGGAGCCTGACTTTTTAGAGATGTTTGGTAGTTGGTTTATCTGGATTATTATAGGCGTCGCAGCAATTATTGCAGCCTTAACGCTACTCACTATGATGAAAAAATCAAAAGAGAGGGATGGACTTAAACATGGCAGTTGAACCAATTGTTCAATTAAACAATGTTTCATTTACCTATCCTGGCGCAGAAAATCCCGTGTTGCAAAACGTTCATTTAACAATTAATCGGGGAGAATTTACCGCGATTGTTGGTGGAAACGGTTCAGGGAAATCTACTTTGTGCAAAACATTCAATGGTCTTATTCCACAATTTTATGTAGGGGATTTTGAAGGTGAAGTGATTGTGAATGGTTTATTGGCAAAAGACCATTCTGTCGCACAACTCTCCCAAAATGTTGGATATGTCTATCAAGATTTCGAGAATCAACTCCTAAGACCCACTGTCTTAGACGATGTTTGCTTTGTACCTTTGAATTATGGATTAGCTGACTATAAAGAGCGAGGACAATGGGCGCTTGAAGTGACCGGATTAACCGCGCTCCATAATGACTTTATTTGGCAGCTGAGTGGAGGGCAAATGCATCTCCTTGCTTTAGCAGGTGCGCTGGCGATGAAGCCGAAAATGATCATTATTGATGAGCCAATTGCACAACTGGATCCAAATCATGCGAAACAAGTATATGACATTTTAAAAACATTAAATATCGATTTTGGCATTACAATCATTGTCATTGAGCACCACACAGAGTTTATCGCCAATTACTGTGATCAAGTAATATTAATGGATCAAGGAAAGATTCTTTGGAAAAAAGCGGTGAAAGAAGCTTTATCACAAGTAGAAGACCTAATGGGCCGCCAAATCTATCCACCACAAGTGACCCAGGCGGCGTATTCTTTGAAAAGTGCGGCAGAATTGGAAAATAACTACCCGACAACATTGGCTGAAGCACTTGATTACTTTCCAAAAGTTAGACATCAACTGCCGAGGCTGGATGTAATAAATGAACCAATTGTGTCGGAAAGCATGAACGATCTTGTCGTTCAATTTAAAGATGTTTCACTTCATTACAGGACATTCAAAAGGCAAACGAAGCAAGTCTTGGCGGATATCAATGTTTCATTTCACAAAGGAGACCTCGTTGCAGTCGTTGGAAATAACGGTGCTGGCAAGTCATCCCTCCTTAAATTGATTGTAGGCATTATCAAACCGAGTAAGGGAGATGTGCTTGTACAAGGACTGAATACAAGCAAAGCTTCCCCGGAGAAGTTAAGTGACACGGTTTCCTATGTCTATCAAAATCCAGAGGAAATGTTTATCAATGACTCTGTACGTAAAGACATTGAATATTATTTAAAAGTTAGAAAAGTACCTAATTATACAGCAGTTGTTGATCAATTAATCGAAGATTTTTCACTTGTTGACATCCAACATCATGATGCCCGGCTGCTAAGTGGCGGACAACAACGTCGAGCCTCATTAGCGATTGGGGCTGCGATGAATCCCAAGGTGATTTTACTTGATGAGCCCACTGCGAATTTGGATATTGCAACAAAAAAGCAGATGATCCACATGCTTTCGAAGTTACGGCAACACGTGCAAACGGTTATCGTCGCGACGCATGACATGCAGCTCGTTTCGGAGTGGTCGAACCGAGTAATTGTGATGAATCAAGGAGAAATCATATCTGACGGCGATCGAAATTCTCTTTTCGCGGATGATGCATTGGTGGAGCGAGCCGGCCTGGCAACGCCCCAGATTTTACAACTGAGTCACAAGCTAGGGATGAATCCAGTTTGCTTTACAGTCGAGGATTTCATCGCAGGTTGGAAATCGGTTGATAAGGAGCGAGTGAATCTTGAATTATACAAGGAGTATGCGTGAAAAGTTTTCGATTGAATACGTGAAAGAAGAGTTACTGAATACCGCTTACGGCAATCGCGACACATTTCTTGCGCGCCTTGACCCGAGGTCGTTAATTGTCTGGTATCTGTTCTTCGGCCTTGTGCCGTGGTTCATTCACAATAAAGTAATCTTAAGTGGATTACTCATCTTTATGGTCTTCATGACGGTCATTTCAAAAGTGAGCCCCCTTATTATAGTGATTTTATGTCTAGGGTTATTAGGGGAAATCGCTGTACTGCTTTTCATTTCTTTGTTTTTTGGTGGTGGTTTTGAATCAATTGCGCCCCTTTTATGGTTAACGATAAAGCTTTCCATCATTGCGCTCGCAAGTATCGCCGTTTTTACCAGTATGGATCCTGAGCGCTTTAGTGATGCGTTACTTAGTTTTGGTGCACCGGGTCAAGCCTCTTTCAGTGTGGCTTTTGGCTATCGGATTTTACCTACATTAATGGAGGAATTCCAGCAAATCTTTCTATCCTATCGGTTACGTGGAAAAGCACCTGCGTCGCATGGATTTCTATACTGGCGTTCGATCTATTATTTTATGAAAATCCTAATCATGTCGTTTTATCCGCTAATTTTAAATGGCGCTAAGCGATCAAGGACGACAGTGGAAGCTTTAGAAACAAAAGGATTTAGTTATTCATTTACAAATCCTAACGTGAAAAAGATGAAGCTCTCGCACTACTCATTTAACTATAGAGAGCATTTCTTTTTGGCAGGCTCGGTGATTTATGTGTCATTTGTCTTTTGGCTAGGTTCAATCTATCAAATTTAATCGAAATGGGGAAAATAGGATGAAAATAGATTTTCATACACACGGAAAGATTTCAAAAAAGGTTCATTTTTCTTTGGATTACTTTATAGAAATGGTAAATGCAGCGAAGGAAAACGGGTTAAATGCGATTGCGCTTACGGAGCATTTTAATACGCACCAATTCAGTGATGTATATGACACGTTAGATAATGAATTCCCATATGTGCTTGATCATTACGAGGTAAATGGCGTCAAGGTTTTTCCAGGCATGGAGGTAGATATCAAGGAGACGGGTCATATTCTTTTCATTGGCAGAAAGGAAGATATACGTGGGCTTCATGCGAAACTTACGCCTTATCTCGAAAAAGGTCATTTTATTCCGTTTCATTTATTGCTGGAAGAGGCATCGGAGTTTAACTTCATCAAAATAGGCGCCCATCCATTTCGAGATAGCACTCCTTTACACCATATAGATAGAGCATTGTTAGCTAAACTGGATGCTTTCGATTTGAACGGGAAAGATTTGTTCAAACAAGGCGTAAGTGCTGCGAAAGAAAAAGTATTCCCATTCGCGGAAGAGCTAGGCCTCCCAGTGGTTGGCGGCAGTGATACACATCAATCGATGCAATATGGAAGTGTCGTCAATGTGCTTGAAGAGGAGTGTCACACGATCAGTGACCTTCAACAAGTGATTGCTGAGGGACGTTACAAGGTTGAGATTTCGCCAGATCTCAATAGTAAAGTTGAGGCGGCTCAGGCGTTAAAGAAGTTATTGAAGGCGAGTATGGAGCAGGTTGTTTAAGGGGAGTTAGAAATCGGGCTACCAGGAAGACGCACCTTCGCTGGATGGTCCAGGTTAGAAATAGATAGAACTAGATATACCACTAATACCGCTTCGGCGCTTTGTGGATGCCTCCCGCGATAAGCCGGAAAGAAGAACGCTTTCAGTCTTATCGCTCCGGCTACCACGAAGTCGCGCCTGCGCTGGATAGTAGATGTTAGAAAGCGCATTTCGTTATTAGGGATTAGACCTGCATCCTTTAGTGTGTCTTTCTTCAATGAAATTAGTATCAAATAGTAATCGCATTATAATCTCAGTGCATACATCTCAGAATTACTATCAATAATGGAACACTCCAGCGCAGGCCACTGAAAAAGTTCTTTATTATAGTAAGAACTAGTTGATTGTAGTGAAGAGCGGCGACTCCAGCGGGAACAGCGCGAGCTGAAGACCCCACAGGAACGCAGTGACGAGGAGGCTGAAGCCGTGCCCGCGGAAAGCGTCGGCTCGGAACGGAAATCAACGGGATTGAAGGAAATCGGACTTTTTCAGTACCTCCACTCGGGGCCAAGCGGTCTAAAATCCACACTCCGAATCGCAACTCTCTCAATAGCGAACACCATGTGACATCATTAAGGTTTCCACGCCTTATTCAATACAAAAAAACCAGCTATTCACTAAGAATAGCTGGCCATTTATATTAGATTTTCTTTTCAACGTCTGTTTCACTAGCATCTAACTTCGTTTCGTTTTTTTCTTCATCATTGATGATATCTCTAGTAGATGTCTTAAATTCCTTTAAAGTTTCTCCAACCGCTTTCCCCAATTGAGGTAGTTTGGAAGGACCGAAGATGACGAGAGCTAGTATTAAAATGAGTATTAAACCCGGTAAGCCGATACTTGGCATGGTAATTCCTCCTTATCTAGATGATAGGATGCACGAATACGAGAAAGAGTTATGCCAAACCATTAAAATTTGAACAATACAATTACAATCGTAAATGCCTCATTCAATTATAACATTAGACTAATTGATTTTCGCTTTTACCTTCGACCAATTGACCGCCTTTTTCGAAGAACGCGAGAATCCCTTCCGCAGCACGGTACGATAAAGCACCTACTGTACCTGTTGGGTTATATCCAGCATTTTGCGGGAATGAAGAAGCACCGACAACGAATAGATTGTCTACATCCCACATCTGAGAATAGTTATTGACCGCAGAAGTTTCAGGATCCGCGCCCATGATTACGCCACCCGTGTTATGCGTAGACTGATATTCAGCAACGTTATATGGACCAAGCTCTTTACTCGTATCTATATGATCTGCGCCCATTTCTTTTAGGATAGCTTCACATTTCTCTGCTAAGAACTTAGTCAACTCACGGTCTTGGTCTTCAAAGTCAAAGGTAATTCTAACCAATGGATCACCAAACGAATCTTTATAAATAGGATCGAGGTCAAGGAAATGCTGTTTGTAAGCCATTGATGCTCCTTCACCACTAACCGTTAACGACGCATTTGTATATTTTAAAGAAGCTTCTTTAAACTCTGCACCCCAAGTCGGAGTACCCGATGGTATTTGGTTATTGGCAATAGGTCTTTGTCCTGTTTGTCCAAGGATAATCATCCCGCCGTGGATGAAGTCTAAATCAGTGTGGTCGAAATTATCCCCATTGTAATCATCTACAATCATCCCTAAGCCGCCTGCACCTGCAAAGTTATTGAACTTTTGTTCGTCAAAGAATCCAGTTGCGCGTCCTTTTCTGATTTGGTAGGCATAGTTTTTACCGATTACGCCAGTACCCGTAGTTGCATTGTAAGGTCTGCCGATTTCTGAAAGTAGAAGTAGTCTAACGTTACTAAAGACATAGCCTGTTAATACAACAACATCTGCTGGCTGTTCAAATTCTTCGCCAGTTGTCATATCTGTATAGATTACGCCAGTAGCTTTACCGCCTGTGTGTACAATACGGCGTACTTCTGAATGCGTTCGGATTTCAAAGTTCCCTGTTTCTTTTGCTACCGGTATTACAGTAACGTTAGGGTCTGCCTTTGAACCGTACTCACAACCGAAACGTTCACAAAATCCACAATATTGACAAGCCACTCTGGAAATTCCATCAGGGTTTGTATAGTTTTCTGATAGGTTGGCAGACGGTTGAACATATGGATGAAGCTTCATGTTTTTTGTTGCTTTATCGAACAATTGCATAGCTTGTGTTTTTTTCATCGCAGGAGTCGGGAATGGATTTGAACGTTTCCCGCCTAAAGGATTGTCTTCTCCTGAAATCCCTGCCATTTTTTCGTATTGATCGTAGTAGGGCTCGATTTCATCATATGTAATACCCCAGTCTTGAATCGTCATGTCAGTTGGAATTTTACCTTCTCCATATTTTTCAATGGTTTTGCTTCGCAGTTCGAAATCATAAGGAAGAAAACGGAAGTTCTGACCATTCCAGTGTGCTCCTGAACCACCAACACCTACGCCAAGTAAAAACGAACCATATTGTCTCATCGGTAGAGAACGCATTTTGTCATGATTACGGAAAGTGATTGTTTCTTTTGAAAGGTCTTGCATCATTTCATGGCGAACCGCATATCTAAGTTCGTCATGCGCCATGTAATAATCTTCTGTTTTTCGGTCTTTCCCTCTTTCTAAACCAACTACTTTAAGTCCTTTTTTTGTCAGCTCGGAAGCGATAATACCCCCGGACCAACCAACACCAATAATAACTACGTCTGTTTTCGGTAATTTTTTCACCATTACTATTTCCTCCTCAATCGTAAAGCTCTAAATGATTACAAATTCCTTATTGGGCTATCTATCTTTGGGTACGTCTGATTAGTGATTATGTTGTGAGTTTAATGCCATCGGTTCTACTACTACAAATTCTTCTTCAATAATATTTAAGAAGCTCATTTGGTGACCAGGGAAGTTTTTCATCTTCCAACCTTCCATACCTGCATTACCGCCGTACAAAGGATCTGAGTATGCACCTTCAATTGTTGCAGACCGTAAAGTGTTGAAAAAGGCAGTAGAAGTTGTTCCTTTTAACTCTACTTTTCCTTCAGCAAAGTCAGTAAGAATTGCATCTTGCTCTTCAGCTGAAAGTCTCTCGAAAGCTTTTTCGTATTTTTTCACACTTTGATCCATAAGACCTTTTAGTCCTACTTCAAAAATTTGTTGTCTGTTTTGGCGACCTTGATAACCTTGAGTCGGCTCTCCTGGGTAAAAGGGACCAGATGTGTATTCTTTTGCGCCCATTCCCCAAGCACCCGCTAATTGATGGTCAATGTAATAAGCAACTAATAATTCTTTAGCACCAGGACCGTTTTTATCTTTAGGGAAAATTCTTTCCGCTGCGGCCTCCGTAGTTCGGTATTGCTCAGGCGTAAAGTACATTAAAGCGACATGTAGGTTTTCTGCCTGCTTAGGCGTGCTTGAGTCTTTCACTGCTGTTGTGGTTGTTGTTGTATCGCTGCTCAACAGGGTACCAACAGCACCACCCAAAACAAGTCCGCCTACCGTTAATCCTGAATTCTTTAAAAATGAGCGTCTCGAAGACTTTTTACCTTCAAAGGACTTTTTTTCTTTTTCTGACATGATAAAACCTCCAAATTCAAAGTGTTAAAACGACAACTGATTTTTTACCTAACTAAACAATGAAGCACAAATTATGTACTTTTTCCCAGTCCAAGAGATCATAATAAAGCACCCGTCAAAAAATAGATGAGATGTCTGAATCCCCAATTGTAGCCCTTCAATATAGGTAGTCATTACATTCTTCTATACTTTTTACGAGTACGCGTCGTATTATTTACAAATCAATACTGGCATGTATACTATTCGGGTGGGTCTAAGCGACTCTAATTCTACTACACTTGGCATCTAAATAGTATGAATTCAAGAGTTTTTTGTGAAATAAAAGTATAGTTTCCATTTATTGAAAACATTGAACCTTAAACAGGTTAGATGGGTGATGAAAAGCGTGGAAGAAAATATACGCTTATCGAACATTTAACGGAGTTGAGAAAGCGGCTAATTATTGTAGGGGTGACCTTTATTGTATCTCTGATAATAGGATTCCATTTTTCTAATTGTTATTCCATTGGTCATTAAAAAAATTGGCGAAAGAAGAGGAAATTTAGGCTCAAGAGGTGGAAAAAGTGGTATACTGATGTACGTACCTGAATAAAATGCACCACAACTCAAAGGAGGAACAACTCATGCCAAACATCGGTGTACCCGGTTTAATTATAATTTTAGTGATTGCGTTAATCATCTTCGGACCAGCTAAATTGCCTCAATTAGGAAGAGCTGTTGGACAAACACTAAAAGAATTTAAGAATTCAACGAAAGACATCGTCGATGATGTCGCTGATGAATTCAAATTAGACGACAAAGAATTAACAGAGAAAAAGAAAATATAATCGTTAATCCAAAAGAGCTAGCATCAAATACAATTTGTATTTGACGCTAGCTCTTTTTTGATGACAAGGCAAGTTAGAGGTTGGTGAAGTGTCCAATCAATCCTCGAAAGTATCCAATCAACAGGGAATTCTCCAACGAACCCACTGAAGTGTCCAACAAACCGGGAGTTTTATAATCGTGCTTTAAGACGGCATTGGACGTCAAGGTTTAGTTAAAAGTAGAAAACTTCCAAAAATATATCGAATTTCCTTTATCAGGGTTTCTATATCACTTGAAAGCTGATAATATAGAATTATGGAATAGGGGGTCGATGGTTTGAAGAAGATACTCACAGCAATACTTACACTCGCAATTGCTATCAGTTTCTCGTTTAACGCGTTACAAGTAGATGCAGCTAGCCCGAAAGCAGTGAGCTACAAAAATTGTACTGAACTGAACAAGGTGTATAAAGGCGGCGTGGCAAGATCAGCCTCTGTTAAAAATGTAGGCGGCAAAACAAAGTACGCTCCATTCGTTTCCAAAGCTGTATATGATCTGAACAAAAAAAGTGATCGCGATAAAGATTTAATCGCGTGTGAGCGATAAGAATAACAATAACAACAGCTTCATTCACAGTTTTAATTGTGGAATGGAGCTGTTTTTATTCACCACTGTCCATAACGTGTTCAACAATGAGTTTTTAATCTAAAGAAACAGTCACTTGATTATTCAATAGATTAAAATAACTACTATAGCGGACTACTAAAATATCCCACAATATGATACGATGGAACTATGAGATAAATTAGGACAAAGTCTACAAAAAACTATAAAATTCGACAAGTAGGAGAAGGCTATGGAGAAAAAAGACTTAGATTTACTACTCGAAAACGTATCGACTTTAAGGGCTGAAGGCAAGTACAAAGAAACAATCGAGGGGTGCCGCCATCTGTTGGAAAACGGGCTTAGGCTAAATGAATTTAAATTTGTCCTCGCGGCTCATGCGTATTCAGCCGCCGCCTACTACTCGATTGGCGATTTAACCGAAGCTTTTAACAGTATCGAGGCTCACGAAGAACTATGTACTAAATATGGCAATGAAACAGACCAACTGCATTCATATAATATGTATTATTTACTCCATGCCTATAACAAAGACTACGGTAATGCAAAAGCAACACTCGAAAAAAGCATTCATTTGGGTAAGAAATTAAAACATTACAATCTAGTTAGCAACGGATATAGCAATTACAGTCATATATGCATCGTCGAAGAAAACTATAGAGAAGCGCTTGAAATGGCTGAAATCGGACTTGAGATGGCGAAATTACATCAACCGGCAAGCCCAATTTTAGAACTAAGGGTCACATTAAACATGGCAAGTGCTTATATTGGACTGGGGGATTTAGATGCATCGAAACTATTAGTGGATGAGATGATCAACCATCCAATTTTAGCCTCGTTTATCAGGGAAAAGGCCCAATGTTATTATTTACTTGGTAAATGGTTTGCTGCGCAAAACCAATTAAGGGAAGCGTTTGATGCATACACCACTGCCAAGGATTTAGCAGCAAGCTATGATGATTTTAATTTATTGAAAGATATACAAGAACAAAGATGCGACTTATGCGAGCTTATGGATGACAAATTACTTGGCTATGAAGTTCAAAAAGAATACATCACCGTGCTCAATGAAATCACTAAGAGTGGACTAGCGTTAGCGGCACTTAAGCTTGAAGTTAAACATGGTCTTTCCATCACTGAAAAGAGAGCCAACACGGACTATTTGACAGGACTTTACAATCGCTGCTATTTGGAAAGTACTACGAATGAGTGGCTTGAAAAAGCATCACGGAACAATGAAAGCATCGTATGTATCGCATTTGATATCGATAACTTTAAGCTCATTAATGATGAATTTGGACATCTGGTGGGTGACGCTGTTATGAAGCAGATTAGTCAATATAGCTCAACGGTTTTCAGAGAAACGGACTTAATGAGTCGATTTGGCGGAGACGAATTCGTCGTTATTCTGAAAAACATTTCACTAGAAGCCGGGAAAAAGAAAGCTGAACAGCTATCGGAAACGATTAGAAGGATTCAAGTGGAAAACGAAGGGAAGTTCGTTTCAATTACTGCAAGTATTGGTGTGGCTGATAACGGAAAAGGGACAGTAGTGGAATTTAAGGAATTATTCAATTCTGCAGATATCGCACTTTATCAGGCAAAAGAGAATGGGAAAAACCAAGTTTGCGTTGTAGGTTAAAGCATAACTGCCTGTGAAACGAATCAAAAAATAGCCCTCTCCGGAATGTCCCTAACCCGTTCAGTTCTGTGGTGCGAAATTCAAAATAATTCACGAAATAGACCGCTAATTCGCATATGAATTTGCGGTCTTTAAAATGCCTATGCATCAACGTTTAAAATAAAAGCGCAACTGTTTCAACAACCAAATCGACACACGAAATTATTGTAAGGTGAAAATATCGTGTTAAAACCGCTGCTAATTCAGTAGTCAAATTGAAGGGAATTAGAGAAGAAAGATATGGTATTTATTCAACAAAAGACTGGAAATAATTCAGCGTTTTGTTTCTATAAGTAAATTTTTCCTTCTCCTCTTATGAATTCCTGCATTAAAGCATCGATATTGGATGTCTCTGTTTCAGTGGAAATTAATCGTTTCTCAAATACAGCGGCAGGCTTCAGACATAGGGCTTTTAAAAACACTTGTCTAAAAGCACACCTTCCGATATAATTACTTTATTATTTTATCACTTTACCAAGGTAAAGTAACAGATAATAAACCTATCAATTTATTATCGCTAAATTCAAGAAAGTAGGAACTTCAAATGTCACTTGAAAAGCTTCCACAACTCCTGAAAAGTAAAAGAGAGGAGTATTTGGAACAACTATTTACACTTATACGCCAAAGAAGCATCAGCACGCAAAATGACGGAATCACTGAATGTGCCGAACTTCTTAAAAATATAATGGAGGAAATCGGGATCAACACCACCATCAAGGAGACAAACGGACACCCGGTTGTTTACGGCGAGATGATCAAGGACGAAAATGCGTTCACCGTCCTTTTTTATGGACATTATGACGTCCAGCCTCCAGACCCGATTGAAGACTGGATTTCTCCACCTTTTGAACCGACAATCCGTGATGGAAGAATCTATGGCCGGGGCACTGGAGATAACAAGGGGCAATTAATGGCTACGCTGCTTGGTGTGAAGACGTATATGGAGCTAGTTGAAGAATTGCCGATTAATATAAAATTTATCTTTGAAGGCGAAGAGGAGAACGGAAGTCCTCATTTAGCCGCGTTTGTCGAGGAAAACCAAGAACTTCTAAGCGCAGATCTCGTTTATACAGCAGATGGTTCTGCTCATAACAGTGGTGCCCCGCTTGTTTTATTAGGTGCAAGAGGCTCACTCCAACTCGAAATAAAGGCGAGCGAAGCAGCATGGGATAATCATTCCGGCAATACTGGCAATATCGTGCCTAACCCTGCCTGGAGATTAATAAATTTGCTGAAGACGATGCGGTATAAAGATGGAACCGTGTTAATCGAAGGATTCTACGACAACATCCGAAAGCCGTCAGCTACCGAAAAAGAGCTGCTTAAAATCATTCCTTTTGACGCAGGAGATATCGGTGAAAAAATCGGCTATCCGCAGCTTGATATGGACGGACAAACCTATTACCATAAACTGACAATGGAACCGACATTCAATATCGCAGGAATCTCCAGCGGGTATTCTGGTGAAGGCGTGAAGACCATCATCCCTTCTACTGCTTCCGTGAAGTTAGATATCCGTCTTGTCGTGGATCAGGATCCTGCTGATGTGTTCAACAAAATCGTAAACCACATCAAAAAGCACGATCCAGGTGTTGAAGTGACACATTTAGTATCCATGGAACCGTCCAGGACACCTGCAGACCTCGAGATTGTCCAAGTCGTAACGGATGCGGTAGCGAATGCGTACAAGAAGGATCCGATTATCCAGCCAAGTTTGGGGAGTTCGCTTCCGGTTTATGTATGGACCAAAATTTTGAAGATACCGTCGATTATCGTGCCTTATGCGAATTTCGACCAACGAAATCATTCCCCAAATGAAAACATAAAAATCGATAACTTTTTAAACGGGATTGCATGTACATGTCATGTGATTCAAAATCTTGGTGCTTACGCCAAAAATCTAGCATAGATATTTCAGTCAGAAAGGATAGTTAGTTATATGGCAGAGAAAAAACAGCTTCAGACAAATACAGCCAAAACAAAGAAACAACCTAAAAAACCGCCACACATTCTTGTGATTTTGTTTTGTATGGTCATTTTTGCCGCGCTCATCACATATCTTGTGCCGGCCGGGCAATATGAACGAACGACAAATGAGGATGGTAGAGAGATTGTCGTGAACGGTACCTACCAACAGACAGAAGGGAATCCAACAGGGTTCTTGGAGTTTTTCAATTCCCTGTATGACGGTATGACCCAAGCATCAGGCATTCTATTCCTGCTGTTTATTACCGGTGGCGTATTCGGTATTTTAGGCAAAACGGGGGCGATTGAAACGGCCCTCTATCATCTCATTAAAAAAATGCACGGGAAAGAGATTATCCTGATTCCGATTCTATTCACTATTTTTTCTTTAGCCGGAGCGAGTTTCGGACTAGGTTCCGAAGCAATGGTTTATATTATTATTCTGCTCCCGCTGCTTTTACGGGCAGGTTTTGATTCCATTATCGCAGTTGCAGTGCCGATACTGGGTGTCGGAATCGGATACTCGGGCGGATTTTTAAATCCGTATAATGTTGGCGTCGCCCATGGAATTATCGGTTTGCCACTGTTCTCAGGGATGGAGGTACGGATCGTTTGCTGGATTATTCTTACCATCGTTGGTGCTACCTACCTTACGCTGTATGCAAGAAAAGTTCAGAAGGATCCAACCAGAAGTCTCGTATACTTTGAAGACCAACATAAAAATTTCGATGAAGTGACGATCGAAAACCGTTTATCTTACAAGCATATTGTCATTTTATTAGTCCTTGCAGCCACATTCGTCGCCTTACCTTTTGGCATTATCAATTATGGCTGGTTCTTTAAAGAGATTACAGGGTTGTTCTTATTAATGGGAGTGGTCGTTGGAATCATTTCGAGGATGAAGCCGAGTGAAATGGCGTCCGCCTTTACAGACGGATGTAAGGATTTAATGGAAGGTGCGCTCGCTGTGTCCTTTGCTTATACGATTGTAGTGATCCTGAACGACGGGAATATCATCGACACCATCGTATTCGGCTTATCGAATCTAGCTAGTCAATTCCCATCCAGCGTGGCAGCTGTCGGGATGTTCTTTGTTCAATTCCTGATCAACCTGCCAGTCAACTCCGGGAGCGGTCAAGCAGCATTAACGATGCCAATCATGGCGCCAATCGCAGACTTAGTTGGAATCAGCAGACAAACTGCTGTCCTTGCCTTCCAATTCGGCGATGGATTTACGAATGCCTTCTACCCTACCAACGGCGGATTGATGGCCGGGTTGGCACTTGCAGGAATCTCCTGGCTGAAATGGGCAAGATTTATGATTCCACTAGTCATCTTGATGTTCGTTACGTGTGCGATTATGGTAACGATTGTTCATTTGTTTGTGTGGCCGGCTTAGGTTTTGGTATGTAGGGGTATTGTAGTTCTGTTGTTAAGTTGAAGAACTGAATAGGTAAATCGCATACCTTTAGACAATAAAATTATACGAAAAAACGCAGAGGTTGTACCGACCCCCGAGAGTTAGAATTTTTCACTCTAACTTTCGAGGATTGTACCATTTTATCCGATGCGTTTTTTATAATTTATGATTAAGCCAAGAACACCCGTGACTTCAGACGTGGGATGAATTGGCTTTCTTTTTTTGTTTTAAAGCGACATTGCCATGCGAACACCTGTTCTTTTTGGTAGAATATTCTTAGGAAGGCAGGTGACGAACTATGGAGCCGAATAAAGAATATCGAACTATCCGATTTACACTATTCCCCGTCAACCGGAACAGTCGCATCATGCAAATGCTTTTCAAGATCAGCACGGAAATCTGCTTTCTGCGCGTCACTCCAACCAAGCTCTTTGCTCATCATTGCGATGACGGACACTTTCCACTCGTTCACCCATTGAATATCAAACAGTAATGCGCCCGTACGTCGCCAGAAAAAGTCGACGGGTGTACGGACGAATTCATCTGTGATCGAGTAAAGGACTTGCGTATAGAGGTAGACGGGTAGCCCAGAATCTTGCGCTGCCTGCTCGTTTTTCTGTAATAAATCAAAAAGGATATCTACATTTGAGCCATACTTTTTCACGAGGGACTGCGCTCTTTCCTGATCCAATCCGAGTTTTATGCCTTGTTTGATTTTCCGATACATGAACGTTTCAAAGTTTCGGGAACCTCCGACGTGTCCGCCTGAAATGGGCATATTCTTCGTGCTGGACGGAGAAAATAATACTCCTGTATCTGTTTTGAGTTTTGATGCGACGACATCTACAATCGTCTCCGCCATTTTTCGATAGCCCGTCAGTTTTCCTCCAGCAATGGTGATTAACCCCGAAGCGGACTCCCAGATTTCATCTTTTCTTGAAACTTCGGATGCCCCTTTACCTTTTTCATTGATCAAAGGCCGTAGCCCAACCCAGCTGGATTCAATATCACTCGCCGCAATGGTTAACTTCGGAAAGATGAGAGCGATGGCGTCCATCAAATAATCGCGGTCGCTTACGGTCATTCGGGGATGAACCATGTCCCCTTTGTAATCAGTGTCTGTCGTCCCGACGTACGTTTTCCCATCCCGTGGGATTGCCAACACCATCCGGCCATCTGGCGTGTCAAAGTAAACAATCTGATTCAAAGGAAATACACTTTGGTCAAAAACGAGATGAATGCCCTTCGTCAAACGAATTTCCCGTGAATCCAAGGAGTTGTCTTTCTCCCTCAATGTATCCACCCATGGTCCGGCAGCGTTCACTATTGTTTTTGCGCGTATTTCACTAGTTTTGCCATTTAATTGGTCAACGACGGATACGCCTGTAACGTTTCCTTCATTGTAAATAAAATCAGTCACTTTTGTATAATTGAATACAGTAGCGCCTTGACTGACAGCTTCTTTCATCACTTCAATCGTCAGTCTCGCATCATCCGATCGGTATTCAACGAAACGGCCAGCCCCAAGTAACCCTTCAGTTCTGAGTTTAGGCTCCGCATGCAACGCTCTTTCTCTAGTCAACATACTTTTTCGTTCTTCTTTTTTCACGCCCGCCAAAAAATCATAGACGCGTAACCCGATAGAGGTACTGAATTTACCCATTGATCCGTCCTTATAAATCGGCAATAGCAGCCACTCGGGCTTCGTCACATGGGGTCCGTTTTCATAGACGACCGCCCGTTCCTTGCCTGTTTCCGCAACGATCTTCACTTCAAGGTTTTTCAGGTAACGCAAGCCGCCATGAATCATTTTTGTGGAACGACTGGACGTCCCAGCAGCAAAATCCTGCATTTCCACAAGCACTGTTTTCATGCCGCGACTGGCTGCGTCCAAGGCAATTCCAGCCCCCGTAATGCCGCCTCCGATGATTAATACATCAAATTCTTCCGCTTGTAATGTTGAGAGTTCTTCATTTTTATGTAACTCATTAGGTTGTTCACTCATTATAGTTAAAGCCTCCACATATTGTATTGGTCCATTAATTATACTACAATTTAGATAACTGAATCTCTTGATTTACAAAACGTTTAGAAAATAGTAATATGTAGCCAGTGTTTTAACTATTTGGTGGGTTTTAATTACATAGACAATTAGTAAGAGGCATGCTATAATTTCATATAACATTGTGCGAATCTAATGGTAATTAAAAATAATAAATATACTCTTATCAGGAGCAGGCGGAGGGAAAAGCCCGATGAAGCCCGGCAACCGACTCAATTGAGCACGGTGCTAATTCTTACAGCATTGATGCTGAAAGATAAGAAGTTGTGTGAAAAACCTCTTCTTAACTGAAGGGGTTTTTTTATCATCATAGACAGTACATAAGGAGGAAATAACATGAATACATCAAGTCATCAGGAACTAGCAACCTATGCATTTTTAGAAATCGATGAAATCGTGAAGTATGTTAAAAAGCGTGGCTTCTTTAGTGAACAAGAACAAGTTGTTGTGACGGAAGTAAGTGATGGGAAGATCAATCATGTTTATCGATTAACGGGGGAACAGAAGAGCTTGATACTCAAGCAGGCTGTACCTTACGCGAGGATTGTTGGAGAGTCAATGCCTATCCCAATCGACCGGGTCGTTCTCGAAGCGAAAGTATTACAGGAATACGATAACATCATTCCCGGTTCTGTTCCGAAAGTGCATCTTCTGGATGAAATCATGGCAATTGTTGTGATGGAAGACATGCATCCGATGGAAATGGGGCGCACGGCTTTGAATAATGGGACGGAATCCACCGTATTTGCGAGAGACATAGGTGTATTCAGTGCGAAGACCACTTTTTATACGTCCGATTTCTACCTGGATCCAAAATTAAAGAAAGAGTTGAATGCCTCTTTTACAAATCCGGCTATGCGGGAAATGACGGAAGAGCTCTCTTTCGATTGTCCATACAATTTGCATGACAGCAATTTCTTTGAAGAAGGCTTGAAAAATGATGTATTATTTCTAAGTCAAGACCACCAGTTAAAGCTGGAAGTCGCGAAATTAAAACATAAGTTCATGACGAAAGCGGATGCGCTCATCCATAGCGATTTACATAGTGGTGCCATTTTCATGGGAGAAGACAAAACAGTTGTATTCGATACCGAGTTTGCTTGTTTTGGGCCGTTTGGATTTGACATGGGGCATTTTATCGCAAGCTTGTTGTTAAATGGAATCGGACATCCTGAATTTCAAACGAAGCGCTATGAACAAGCGCGGGAAGCTTGGTATGCGTACGCCGATACATTCGCCCAAGTTTGGAGAGAAGAATCCAATGAACCTTATACACAACTCGACGGCTTCCTGACGCATGTAATGGATGAGAACTTTACCGATATGCTAGGGTATGCAGGCTGCGAATTGGTCCGCCGCTCTATTGGTATTGCACAAATTGACGATTTAAATTATGAAGAAGATGAAGAAAAACGTATGGCCAGAAGGAAAAAAGTGTTGGAGCTCGGGAAGTATTTGATACTTAACCGTAATACAATACGCTCTCTTGAAGAATTGGAGAGCTGGTTCATCGACAGTAGTCACAAGGAGGAATTTTAATGGGAGTTACAGCCACTTATCTATTTCCGACACATCCAGAGCAAGAAAAAATAGCGGAGCAACATGCACTCGGGCTCACAATTGGGTCTTGGACGGATATTCCGCATCTTGAACAGCAGCAATTGAAGCACCATAAAGGTGAAGTCGTTTCTGTGGAACAAGGGGAAGTGAAGGATACGGTGAAAATCTTTTACCCATCCGCTAACTATTCGGCAGATCTTCCCGCGATCTTCACGACTGTCTACGGCAAGCTTTCTTTTTTTGAAGGCTATGAATTAATCGATTTGGATTTTGGCAAACAATTGCTTGCACAATTTCCAGGACCACGATTCGGTACAAAAGGGATTCGAGAGCAGTTGAATGTGATGGATCGCCCATTGCTGAAAGCCATCTTCAAGGGAGTCATGGGAAGAGATCTCTCCTTTTTCTCCGGCCAACTGGAAGAACTGCTAGCTGGCGGTGTCGATCTCATTAAAGACGATGAAATTCTATTTGAAAATGAATTAACACCGTTTTACAAGCGAATTACAACAGCAAAAGACATTATCGATCGGCATTATGAACAGACAGGAAATCGGGCATTGTATGCAGTGAACTTGTCGGGACGGACGAATGAGCTTCATGACAAGGCAGAACAGGCGGCAGCGCTCGGCGCAAATGCGTTATTATTTAATGTTCACGCGTACGGTTTGGATGCACTTCAAACGTTGCGTGAAAATAACAATATCGGTTTGCCGATTGTTGCGCATTCCGCTTTATCGGGCGTTCTAGCAGGACAAGCAGGTGGCGGATTCTCTTACTCATTATTGGTAGGGAAATTAACGCGACTCATCGGCGGAGATCTGTCCTTGTTCCCAAGTCCTTATGGCAATGTCGCCATTTCGAAATTCGATGCGTTGGCAATCAATGAAGCGCTGATAGAAGACAATGGCTTCGAAAAAACTTTTGCAGTACCATCCGCTGGAATTCACCCAGGCATGGTTCCGCAGTTGCTGAAGGATTTCGGAGATAATCTAGTCGTCAATGCAGGCGGCGGAATATTTGGCCATCCAGATGGACCGACGCAAGGTGCCAAGGCATTCCGGGCGGCGATTGACGCAAGTGTCAAACAAGTTTCACTCGTAGAAGCGGCAAAAACGTCAGAACCTTTGAAGCGCGCCATCGACCAATGGGGCGTTGTCGAGTCAGTATAAGCACAAAATGAGCCTCCTGGGATAGTCCCGAGAGGCTCGTTTTTTATATAGAATGAGTTATTGAAATTCTGCTAATACCGCTTCGTCGCTTTGTGGATGCCTTCGGGACCAGTGAAAAAGAATGATTTCCTTCAATGCCGTTGATTTCCGTTCCGAGCGGACGCTTTCCGCGGGCACGGCTTCAGCCTCCTCGTCACTGCGTTCCTGCGGGGTCTTCAGCTCGCGCTGTTCCCGCTGGAGTCGCCGCTCTGCACTACAATCAACTAGTTCTCATTATAATAAAAGAACTTTTTAAGTGGACGATGTCGCGCCTTCGCTGGATGGTCTCTATGTAGGGAAGCACATTTCGTTATCAGGGATAAGACCTGCAGCCTATAGTGCTTCTTTCTTCAAGGAAATTAGTATCAAATAGTAATCACATTATAATATCAGTCTATACATCACTTTCAATAATGGAGAAATCCAGCGCAGAAGCGACAAGGGGTAGCCGAAGCCCTGAGACTGGATGCGAAGCGTTAATCCAGGCTCATGGCGAGAGGCATCCCCAAAGCGCCAAGCGATCTAAAATGTACACTCTGAATTTAAATCTCTATCAATAATGTACACCCCAGCGCAGGCGCGACAAGGGGTAGCCGAAGCCGTGAGACTGGATGCGAAGCGCTAATCCAGGCTCAGGGCCAGAGGCATCCCCAAAGCGCCAAGCGATCTAAAATGTGCACTCTGAATTAAATCTCTCTCAACAATGGAAAACCCCAGCGCACATATCTAATCACAAACCCGCCACTTCCACACGCCCCGAGAAGAACGTTGCGCCGCCGCCCATATCCGCAATCCGATCCGGCGTTAATGCATTAACCAGACGTTTATGACCCGATTGATCTCCCCATATCCCTTGACTCACAACAACGCCAGGAAGAACCTGCTCGCCGACAGAAACAGTAAACTCACATTCACCGCGCTCATTCCATATACGGACAGCCGCTCCGTCTTCGATTCCTCTACTTTCCGCATCTAGTCGATTCATGAACAACTTAGGCACTTTTTCAAGCTTGATATGTTTTTCATTGTTCGAAAAAATCGTATTCATGAAGTTATGGTTAATTGCAGGTACATAAAGTAAAGGATGATCGGAATCCTGAATAATCGGGATGTACGTAGGCAGGGCCGGGAATCCCGCTGATTTCATCTGTTCCGAATACAACTCGATTTTTCCACTAGGTGTCTTTAAATTGTATAAGAAATCGCCGGTGCCGCTTGCTTTCATATAGCGTTTTTCCTTTAAAGCAGCATACGACACTTCGGATAAATGAGGGTTGGACAAATTGCTTAACGCTTGGTCAACCATTTCCTCATCGTTGTCTAGAAATGGTTGATCGTCAAAGCCCATTGCTTGCGCCAGCAATCTGAAAACGTCCGGGTTGGATTTACTGTCCCCGTAAGTTTCGATGACGGGTTCCTGCAAATGAATGTAGTGATGCCAGAAGGACGTATAGATGTCCGTGTTTTCGAAAGCGGATGTCGCTGGCAAAACAATGTCCGCGTACAAGGCAGTGTCTGTCAAAAATAAATCATGGACAACTGTGAACAAATCTTCGCGTGCTAAGCCATTCCGTACTTTATTGGCTTCCGGTGCGACAACGGCGGGGTTGCTATTATAGACATACAAAGAGCGAATCGGCTGTTGTTCTTCCATTAATGCTTGTCCCAATAAATTCATATTGAATCTGCGCGTTGGCACTACCTGAAGTTCGGGACGTTCGAGTGCGGCAGTATTATGCGTCAAATAATCGGAATTCGATTTGAGCGCCCCTCCGCCTTTCAATGCCCATTGCCCTGTCAAAGCAGGCAAACAGGAAATCGTCCGGACCATCATGCCGCCGTTATCATGATGCTGCAGCCCATTGCCGATGCGAATCATCGAAGGGGAGACGGTCCCGTACATCCGCGCCAATTCATAGATATCTTCCTCTGGCACGCCCGTAATGGCGGAAACCGTGTGCGGGTCGTAGTGCTGCAATACATGCTCGCCGAGCTCTTCGTGGCCGATTGTATATTGTTCCAAAAACGATTGATTGACCAGTTTTTCCTTATAAAGAACATGCATGATTCCGAGTGCAAGCGCTCCATCAGTTCCGGGAAGGATGGGGATGAACCAATCAGCCATGCGTCCGGTCTGGTTTTTATGGACGTCAATGACGACGATTTTAGCACCGTTTTTTCTCGCTTTTTGCGCAATCATGATTTGGTGCATATTGGTACTGACGGCATTGATGCCCCAGAAAACAAATAATTTCGTTTCCGTCATCTCTTCCGGATCTGTTCCAAAACGCCCGCCCATCGTGTAATTGTAGCCGACCTCGCCAGCGACTGAACAAATCGTTCGGTCCAGTTGACTCGAACCAAGGCGGTTGAAGAAACGGCGATCCATCCCTTTGGAACTGAGTTTCCCCATATTGGCATAGAAACTGTAAGGAAGAATCGATTCCGGACCTTCTTCAGAAATCAGTTTTTTCCATTGATCTGTGATGGTTGTAATGGCTTCTTGCCAACTGATTGGAACGAATTGTCCATCGCCTTTTTCCCCGACGCGTTTTAAAGGAGTAGTAATCCTTTTTGGGTCATAAAGGCGTTCAGTCATATGTCGAACTTTGTTGCAAATACTGCCTTTTGTGATGGGATGATCGGGATCGCCTTCAATTTTAACGATTTTCCCGTCTTCTTTATGAATAAGCAATCCACATTGGTCTGGACAATCAAGCGCACAAACCGAGGGGACAACACCGTTTTCTATATCAATATATGATTTCATAGCAAAAATCCTTTCAATCAAACGATTTATGCTAGATAGTATAGCACAATTCAAACTATTTTTTTAGAAAGTTTGAATAAGTGGTTGACTTAAGATTAATTGTTCTATACAGTTAACTCATTAGTTTAACTTCCGACACTTTTCGACCAATTTCATAGTTTTTTTCTATCGAGAGAAGTTGAGGGACTGGCCCTATGAAACTTCGGCAACATAATTGTGCCAAATCCAGCAAGCGTAGCTTGAGAGATAGAAAGGGTAAAGCATATTTACATTGCACTAGCGATGTATGCCACCAACTCTTTCTGTCTTTACAGGAAGAGTTTTTTTATTTTTCAGTCAATTTGTCCCGCATTTATAAATAGAAATGGAGAGAACAGTATGTTAGAAAGAATTGGAATTACGAAAAATTTAGGGTGGGGCTTTTTCGGAGTCATGCTGTTCATGATGGGAGACGGAATTGAAGCTGGTTGGCTAAGTCCGTTTCTAATTGAAAGCGGGTTAACCATTCAACAGTCAGCTGCTATTTTCACAGTCTATGGAATCTCGATCGCGCTGTCTTCTTGGTTTTCAGGCGTCTGTGTAGAGGTATTTGGTCCGAAACGTACAATGGCAATCGGCTTAGCTGTTTATATTGTCGGTACCGCAGGGTTTATCACATTCGGTTTTTCAACGATGAATTATCCGATTATGCTACTCACTTATTTCATTAAAGGTTTTGGTTATCCATTGTTTGCCTATTCCTTCTTGACATGGGTCATTTATAAAACTCCACAAAACAAATTGAGTTCTGCCGTTGGTTGGTTCTGGTTTGCGTTTTGTGCGGGAATGATGGTGCTGGGCGCATACTATTCAAGTTACGCAATCCAGTATCTCGGTTACATCAATACAATGTGGTCATCTATTTTCTGGGTATGTCTCGGTGCATTCTTTGCTTTAGTACTCAATAAAGACAAGTTCCAAAAGAAAAAACTCGCGAACAAAAAAGAAGCGGTCACGGAATTATTGAAGGGTATCACCATTTTGAAAACAAACAAACGGGTTGCTGCAGGTGGGGTTGTCCGTGTTATCAATAGTTTAAGTGTCTATGGATTCCCAGTATTCTTACCGATGCATATGGCGCAACATGGCATTGAAACAAGTGCTTGGCTGCAATTATGGGGAACGTTTTTCTTAGGAAACATCATTTTCAATTTAGTGTTCGGCTTCATTGGGGATAAATTCGGTTGGAAAAACACAATTATTTGGTTTGGTGGAATCGGTTGCGCGATATTCACGCCACTTCTGTTCTATGTACCAGTGATTACAAATGGTAGCATTCTCATGACGAGCATTGTTGGATTCATCTGGGGTGGGTTGGTAGCGGGCTACGTTCCAATCGGTGCCCTCGTACCGTCCGTTGCAGGTGAGGATAAAGGCGCGGCAATGTCCGTGTTGAACTTTGCCGCGGGTCTGTCTACATTCGTAGCACCAGCAATCGCTTTGGCGTTTATCGGGTTAGTTGGAGCAGAAGGGGTCGTGTGGATTTTCAGTGCACTTTATGTAGTGAGTGCGATCATCGTGAAATTCATTCGTATACCGGAAGAGGAAGAGCGAAAGGCGCAGGAAAAAGCCTTACTGGTTACCTCTTAAAACCGTTGTCGGGTAGGCATTGATTGACAAAGTTATGGGTAGATGAAATAATCACAATTAATTGAAAAAAATACGAGATTTCTTATCTAGGTAGAGGGACACTAGGCTACTTCTCGCTATGTGTTGTTGTAGATAAGAAGATGTATCAATAAAACCTCTTCTTATATAATAGAAGAGGTTTTATTGATAAAAGGCAAGGAGGACATATGGATGAGTGCAGAGTTCAATCCAGTAATTTTCTGTGATTTCGATGGTACAATTACGATGAAAGATAATATTATCAATATTATGGACAAGTTCGCTCCACAGGGGTGGGAAGCGATAAAGGACGATATTATGGCGCAAAAAGTGTCCATTCAAAAAGGGGTCAAAGAACTCTTTGCTTTATTGCCCACTTCCCAAAAAGAACAAATCGTGTCGTTCGTTTTGGAGGACGCGGAAATCAGAGAAGGTTTTGGTGAATTTGTTCAGTTCACCCGCGAGAAAAACATCCCGCTCTATATCGTAAGCGGCGGCATCGACTTTTTCATTCACCCATTGCTTGAACCATTCGGGCCGTTCGATAAAGTCTATTGCAACGAAAGCGATTTTTCAGGAGAACACATCAATATCCTTTACCCGCATGAATGTGATGAGAACTGTGTAAATCAAGGCTGTGGTTGCTGTAAGCCGACAATTATTCGCGACAATACGACCGAACAGCAAACGAGCATTGTCATCGGTGACTCGATTACAGACCTAGAAGCGGCAAAGCTTGCCGATATCATCATTGCTAGGGATTTCTTAATTGAAAAATGTGAGGAATTGAACATTCCTTATTCCCCATTCACTAATTTCCATGACTGTATTCGGATCATTGAAGCCCGCTTAAATGTGCAAGTGTAAGTGTAAGTGTAAGTGAAAACTAAAAATAGTTTAGAGGAGAGATGAGTAAAATGGCGACAATTACAATTCAAGGAACAAACGAAGTTATTGAAACACACACAGAGGTTGCAGCATTTCTAGAGCAACAAGAAGTCGTTTATGAGCACTGGGATATCGCAAAGCTACCCGAAAACCTTCGTGAAAAATTCAATTTAACGGATGAAGAAAAAGCAGAGATTCTAAAGGCTTTTAAAACAGAAATCGACGACATTTCAGAACGCCGCGGTTATAAAACAGCAGACATTATCTCACTATCAGATGCGACACCTAATTTGGACGAGCTTCTGAAAAACTTCGAACAAGAACACCATCATACAGACGATGAAGTACGTTACATTGTCAGTGGACACGGCGTATTCATCATCCAAGGAAAAGACGACCGTTTCTTTGAAGTGCATCTTAACCCAGGCGATTTAATCTCCGTTCCGGAAAACATCCGCCACTACTTCACACTCGCTGCCGATCGCAAAGTAGTAGCTGCACGCATCTTCGTAACACAAGAAGGATGGGTACCGGTCTACTAAAAGAGGCGTTTTGTACACTCGCTATATATGAAGGGAGATGTTGACAATGACTGAAAATAAGTTTGAAAAAGCTGCATTTGCAGGCGGATGCTTCTGGTGCATGGTGAAACCATTCAAAGAATGGCCAGGCGTCCAAGACATCGTATCAGGTTATATGGGCGGACATCTCGATAATCCAACGTATGAAGACGTGAAAAAAGGCGATTCCGGGCACATAGAAGTCGTTGAAATCACTTTTGACCCTGCCTTATTCTCATATGAAAAGTTGCTCGAAGTATTCTGGCAACAAATCGATCCAACAGACGCAGAAGGTCAATTCCACGACCGTGGCTCATCCTACACAACCGCCATTTTCCACTACACAGAAGAACAACTGGAAATTGCTGAGAAATCAAAAGCCAACCTAGCGGCAAGCGGCATTTTCTCTAAACCCATCGTCACAGCAATCCGTCCCGCAGAAACTTTCTACCGGGCAGAAGAGTACCATCAAGATTATTACATAAAAGAAAAAGAACATTACACGGACAACCGTGCCCGTTCTGGCCGCACTGAATTCATCGCGGAACACTGGGGAAAATAATAAGAAATAGGTAGAGGGTCGAGCGTTTGCTGGACGCTCTGCCTTTTTTTGTTGGGAAATAGGGGAGGGACCACCCACTCGACCGCCCGAATATCGTTTGTGACCGCTCAATCCCCGTGACCGACCGCCCGTATCCCGAATTCGAGCGCTCGAACCTCGCAGCTGACCACTCGTATCCCGAATGCGACCGCCCAAACCCCCCACCGAACCGCCCATACCAAATCAAGCACCACTCCGCTATTCCCAAAAACAAAAACCCCACCCAATTTCCATACCAAATAAATCCCTTCATTTCAAGCATCTTTATATCGAGATATATATTAAGTATTCAAAAACTTAAAATGAATCCAAAGTAACGAGTCTAGAGTGGGTATATCGATATTATATCAAAAAAGTACCAGTAGATTAGATTTGAAACAACTTTTTATCACTTCATAAAATAGAGACTACATGGTTAAGTGGGCTAAACTATCTAAGCCTAATTCGTGAAATATTGGCGTTCTTTGACAGTAGGTTAGCAGAGTGGTATTTATTATTAGAATGAAACTAGCTTATTAATAAAAGAGTGAGAAAAAATCACGCAATACTTAAATTTGTCGGCTAGTGAAAATGACTTATTTAAATTTCCTAGATAATCTAAGCAGCGTACTCCGAAGTTGTTAGATTTATTTTGCGAAGCCGTATTCCATCAAGATTAAATGCCTACATGAAAAACACATACAAAAAAATTACAAAAAAATACAAACCAACTTACAAACGAAGGATACAATTGGAAGGAGACAATGAGTTGAAACGATTACTAATTCCAATCTTGATAGTTTTTTCGATTTTGATAGGGGGATGCACAGGCATGGAGAAATCAGGCGCTAAAGAAGAAACAACAAAGGAACTTCCGGATACAATTGCAGTACAAGACGAGTTTACACGCTCATTCCTCGTTTCAACAGACGAAGTTGCAGAAGGGCATTATGCCTTTAAACCATGGACAGAGGCCTATACGATGTGGATACCTGTAGATGCTAAACTTTCCGAAGGTTTTTATGAAAAACGAGACAAGCACTGGGAGCGATTTTCATATGCGTGGCTAGATAACGAAGAAAATCTATCCTACGGCTTATTTGCGCAATTTGAAGACCGACCTGATTCTGAGGAGGTAGGTTTAGAACACTTGTCTGACTATGCTAAATTTGAAGGTGAATATAGTAAAAGTGAAGATAAGAATACTGTTTATTACTATGGTAAAAGAATTTCTGAGGTTGGAGAAGAAGGAGAAGAAAAAATTCCCGTCTATTCACATATAGGCTTCATTAAAGATAAAAACAGTGATAAAGCATTAGGGCTAATGTTTGATCACCATTGCAGTGATTGGACAACAAATTGCACCGCAGATACAAAAAGTATTGAAGATCATTTTTGGGAATTAGTCAAATCAGTAAAATTTGAGGATTAAAGCAGATGATGCATTTGCTACCCAAGTCTAGCTAGAGGGGAGGACAAGATGCGTAAATCAAATGACGAACAACTAGACGTACTCGACTCCGCTATTCTTAAAGCGCGAATTACGCAATTAGAATATGGAACTGTAGAGGATGGTAAATTCACTTCAATTTCGGTAGAGGAAATACGTCGCGTTTATATTGAAGAAACAGGTATGGAACCGCCAAACGGGATTACTTTATATAAATCCGATGACTTCAAAAGCGAGGGAAGAGATAGCGGTTTCGATGGGACGGTCATTCATTTCTTTGATCCAGAGAAGGGCATTAATCAAAGTTATACGATACCTCGTGGCTCTGAACACGCAGAGAGTGGTGGAGCGGGAGATGGGCAACCGCTCGACTGGATATACAATGGGTTAGGTATTTTCACTGGGAAAGTAAATGATCAATTGCAAGATGCGAAGGATTTCGAGAAGTGGGCAAGTGAAGAAATAAATAAGGTTATTGAAACGGAAAACGATTTAAGTATTCCTGAACTAAAAAAGAATGGCATTGGCCACTCACTAGGCGGCAACCACATTCAAATGCTGCATTTATTGGGGGCAGATTTTGACGGAGTCTATGCATTAAATGATGCGGCACCGACCGTCTATCAGCTTGCCGCAAATGACACGGACTTTTTTAATAGAATCCGAAAAAAGTTCGGACAACCATTCCAAGATGTCGATGAACTTTACAAACTCGACCCTAAACAACTCCGTACATTCACATTAAACTACTACAAATCAAAAGGCATACACATCGAGCATATTACGTCTGAAGAAGATGCGCTCTATCCTTTGCATCTCACTAGAGGTTTTATACGTTTCGGGAATGAACAAGTAGTTGATACGAACCCTACCTTAAATGGCCTAGATAATGTAATAACAAGAATACCAGACAAAGAGTTGCAATCCTTGCAAAAGTACTTAGCGACAGCATCTCCTTACTATGAAGAGGCGGGGATGGATGGGCTATACCACTTTGCAACAGGTATTGATAATAACTTCCTTAAAAATATGAATGTTTTACTGACTGGAGATCCCGATAGCGAAGGGGATTTGAGTTTGAAAAACATTGCGAAATTTACATTCTCCAATCCGTTCAAGGCGGCAATGAATCGGTATGCGGCTTTCAAAGGCGTCGTTCAGCAAATTCCTGTCATTCAAGAAAGGCTGCAAACGTTGACCAAGCAACTTCCGACGCTCATTGTGATTGCCGATGCAATGACGGGGGAAGAGGGACAACGGGTTTCCGATTATTTGAGAAGCATACAAGAACGTGTGGAGAACGTGTCGAAAGTGTTAGTTGCCATTATGACTTTTGACATTAAAACAGCAAAAGGATTCAGTGATAGTTTCAAGGGAATTATGTATGCGATTCAACAATTGGACGGCATCCTGTCTGACTTTCATTCTTTATGGGCGTCGGGGAAAGACCTTCTCTCAGATATAGAAGGATCGTTCGATGCGCATGGATTAGAGGCACTGATCAACGGGCTTTCCCAACCGAATCGCCACTATGTGGGGAATGACCTCATTTATTCCGCAGGAGAGGGAGCCGCGGTCATCAAAGTGAATATATCTTCTGCGACCCGGTTGTATTGGATGGGATTGGATAACTATGAAGAAAAGAATCAAGTCGTTCAGCGCATTCAACGTGCTTATATAGATAAGTTTGAACAACCTTACGACACCAGACGAAAAGACTTACTAACTGAAATTGGATATATGGAAACGAATCCTCATTCGTTCAGTTATTTGCTGGGCGGTGGTGATCGCGAGATGGTCGGGATTTCGGTTCAAGAACACATTCCACCCATGCCGTCACAAATAACAAGTGCGATAGATGGTATTCAAAGTTTCTACGCAGCCGATATCGAAAAAGGAAAGCTTTTATTCAGTCAAATGAAGGAAGCAATTATTGAACTTTTTTCTGAAGATCAGTTACTTACGGTGATGTTTGAGCTTCGCTAATGAAAGGGGAGTTGAAATTGGGGCAAATCAATATGGACTACTGTTTTTTATCAAGCGAAGACATGATGCCCAGTGGCGTATATGTCAATAATTTATTGAGCGGAATGGAAGAATTGGCGCACAAATTGAAACAGATGGTGGATGCGGAATTAGAGCATGCCAAAGGGACGATTGTAGAGAAAATAATAGCTGAAGTGGATGAACGATCGGTTGAACAAGTTAATGTGTGCAACTTCCAAAAATACTTAGTGACGAGCGCAACACGGGAATATAACACGATTTACAACGATATTGCCATTCAACCAATCACAATCACTTATCGACTGAAAGAAACGGCACAGACGCCAATAATGGCTCTAGCACCCTAATTCATGAGGGCACTGAAAAAGTTCTTTTTCATAGTAAGAACTAGTTGATTGTAGTGAAGAGCGGCGACTCCTGCG
>NZ_JBYHFQ010000022.1:0-70141 GCF_057669665.1 Sporosarcina sp. Y1004
CCTTTCACGGCGGTATCACGGGTTCGAATCCCGTAGGGGTCATAAAAAAAGCAGTAATACAAGTTTTTTATTAAACTTGCATTACTGCTTTTTTATTGTTTAGAAAGATAATTTTAATGATTGGAATTCATGTCTGGACTCGCCGTTTACTGCTTGTGGGGACAAGTCTTTTCCTACTACTATGAATCTGTAGATTCTCTTAATTATCTAGTGCATTGTAAACCTGAATATACTTTTTCGACTTGGTATTGTACTCAACAAATGCTAATAGATACAATGGAATCTACTTCCATTGTATCTAGCACCATAAATTAAAAACCTATTCCAATTGACTCAATTAACAAATTAATTCATTTTCTTTTGCCGTCAACATAACCATCGCTTTCATGATATGGAATGTCACCAAGTGGGGATTCAATTCCTTCATTATCCAGTTCATCTTCATATTTGTCAGAAGCATCGGATCGTACAAAACCCCTTGATTGACCATTTATATCGGTGCCAGTGAATTCTTCAATTTCTTCAGCTGCACCGTCTGAAATCTCGTTGTCGTATAGCGTATTGTAGCTGGCGTGATCCCCACTAAAATCTGAAGGGGTTTCAGATGTTCCGGATTTTGCAATTTCCTGAAAGCTATCTTCACCGTCCCGAGTTGTTCCCAACTTTCTATCGGCGAATGAGTTAGGGTTGGCCATGGTTAGAGTATCTTCTTCTACAGGTCTGTCTTGAGGTACTTCTTGCTCTGTCGCATGTTCAATGCAAAGAGTGGTATAAGGAACTGCCTCAAGCCGCTCAAATGGTATATCCGTTTGACATACTTCGCATTTTCCATAAGAACCATCCTCCATTGCTTGTAAGGCGTTTTCTACTTTATTAAGCTCAGAGCCTGCATGCACGTTCAGTGCTACGTCTTTCTCTCTCTCAAACAGTTCAGTACCCATGTCAGCAGGATGATTGTCATACATAGAAAGTTCTCCGACTTCTTCTAACGGACTATCTTTAATATCCGTTTCTTTTTCTGTTTTGGTTAAATGATCCATCATTTCATGTAACTCTTTTTTTAATGTCTCTGTTTGTTTCGCATCTAACATGTTTTGCCACGTCCTTTTCAGTAATAGTATCAGTATGCTCATTAATAACTTGCTTAATGAGCATGGAATGGATTGTTGTCTATTCTTTTTACTTTCCTTCTTGAAGTCCTTTTTAAACATTCGAACAAAAAAAGTCCGAGCCATCAGAGTGATGGTTCAGACTTTTTTTGATTAAATATTAAAAAAGAAGATGTCCAATGAGGATTCCAATGCCTAATAGTAATCCAAACAGCGTGTTTGTGATTGCAGTGTTTTTCATGGCAGGGTTCACATGTATGGGTAGGTGGTTATTTCGGAACACGGTGATTGCAGATGCCGGTTTTTTTAGACTTAAGAATATGATTAAAGCCCATGGAGTGAGATGTCCAAAGAGAATCATTGCCACAACCCAACCATAAGATACGATGAAAAATAGCATTAGGATGGTAATTGCATTAGAACGGCCAACTAGAATCGCAAGCGTCTTCCGTCCGCCTTCCTTATCTCCTTCCAAATCACGTATATTGTTTGCCATCATAATACCCGCGACAAGCAACATACTTGGTATGGATAGAAGTACTGCTTCTGTCGTGATCGTTCCTGTCTGAATATAGAATGCAATGAGGATAAGTAGCATTCCCATGACAACTCCGGAAAAGAGTTCCCCAAAAGGCGTGTACGCGATTGGATATGGACCGCCTGTATAAAAATAACCAATTATCATGGATATGCCACCGACCACTGCAAGCATCCACGACGTTTCCATGCATATGTATACTCCTATAAGAATGGAGATTCCGTAAAGCATAAAGGCAAGGTTCAACACCGTTTTCGGTTTGACGCCATTCCGGACAATTGTACCTCCGATACCTATGGATTGTTCTGTATCGAGACCTCTTTTGAAATCATAGTATTCATTGAACATATTTGTCGCCATTTGAATGAATATACTTGCAATAAGCATAGCGAAAAATAGAGGAAAATGAATGTCCCCATATGTCAACGCAATCATTGTACCGAGGAAAACTGGTGCAAAAGCTGCAGTGAGTGTATGAGGTCGGGTTAGCTGCCACCAAATTCGCCAACCTGAATCCGCTTCTATTTTCTGTTGCATTATGATTCTCTCCCTACATTTGTGATTAAGCCAAGAACACCCATGATTTCAGTCGTAGGAGGTTCATAATGACCTCATCCATTGTACTCCATAACTGGTGGAGTGAACAGAGAGACTGCATATTATGTGCCGAAACGCTACAGATTCGGTATAATAGAATAAAGGAATAAGCTCAAAATTTGACGTATGAATGTGCGGAGGGAAAATAATGAATCGGAAGTTGACCACTACCCGCGAATCTAAATTAAAAGTTAGTCAGCATGAATTGCGCTTTTTCACAGAAACTGTTGATGCGGATCGAATATCACCACTTGCATTTTTTGAGGCAGGGGATTCATGTTATAAAGATGAACGGTTTTATTGGCAAAATGCAGATAAAACATTAACACTTGTTGGAATTGGACATGCTACTGTATTGACCAGTGAAGAAACGGAGAATCGTTTTGAGGTTATTTCAGAAAGCTGGAAAAACTTGTGTGCGGCGCTTATAAAGGAAGAAAATGATCGGGAGCCTGTTCTTTTCGGAGGTTTCTCATTTGATCCTAAAAGTAATAAGGGAACAGAGTGGGATGCATTTCCATCTGCTCATTTTGTTGTGCCTGCTTTCCAGCTATCAATTACAAATGGCAAGACTGCCATCTCCATAAACCTAGTTACGAAAAGCAATGATGCTGCGGAGCAGTTTGAAAAGTTGCGCGAGGAAAGGGATCGTCTTATCCATATTGCACAAGTGGAAGAATTCGCTCTTCATACCAAGCCAGAAGTTGTATCTATTGAGGAGCTAGCGAAAAATCATTATATGGAAACGTTAGTTGATATTACAGAACGAATTAATAATGGTGAAGCGGAGAAGGTTGTAATTGCAAGAGCGATAAAATTAAACTTTAAAGATAAAGTACCTGCTGTCACGGCACTTCACCATATTACGAACGAACAACAAGAAAGTTACCACTTCGGTTTGCAAAAAGAAGGTCAACTATTTTTCGGTGCTACTCCAGAGCGGCTTATAGAAATATCGAATGGACGGGCGTACTCTGCATGTGTAGCAGGGTCTATCAAACGCGGTAAATCAGCGGCTGAAGACCGGAAACTTGGTGATCAACTTCTTGAAGATCGTAAAAATAGAGAAGAGCATCAATACGTTGTAAATATGATTTCACAAGTATTTGAAACTTTTTGTACAGATGTCAAAGTTTCAAAAGTACCGAAATTAATGAAAGTTCGTGATATACAGCATCTGTTAACACCAGTTGAGGGGAAAGTTGAACGTGGGACTGATATTTTTAGCATGGTTCAGGCTCTCCATCCAACTCCGGCACTTGGCGGTGTTCCGACAGAAAAATCGATGGAACTGATTCGCACTGAGGAAAACATGGATCGAGGATATTATGCAGCACCAATCGGCTGGACGGATACAGCAGGAAATGGTGAATTTGCTGTGGCTATCCGCTCTGCACTACTCGATGGGGATAGTGCATATTTGTATGCGGGGGGCGGTATTGTGGCGGATTCTGAACCTGATAAGGAATACGACGAAACATGGGTGAAATTCAGACCGGTCATACGTGCACTTGGGGGTAAATTAAATGGATAACCGAATAGTTTTGACTGATTATGTTCGACGTATGACAAGTGCTTTGATGATGGCCGGTGTGAAAACTGTAGTCATTAGTCCAGGCTCTCGTTCGACACCACTCGCATATGCATTTGCCTCAACAGATGAGCTTGATGTGTATATGCAAGTAGACGAACGCTCAGCAGCCTATTTTGCACTTGGAATGGCAAAGGCCTCTTCTGATCCTGTCGTTCTCTTATGTACATCAGGTACAGCGGCGTCCAACTATCATCCTGCGATAACAGAAGCGTACTATGCGCGAATCCCACTAATTGTTATTACTGCGGATCGCCCACACGAACTAAGAGAAGTTGGAGCACCACAGGCAATCGATCAAATTCGAATGTACGGTAAGCATGTGAAACATAGTGTAGACTTTCCACTTGCAGAAAAAAATACAGACATTGATGACTTTATCGATAGACATATAAGTCGGGCATTATCGGTAGCAACTACAGCTCCACGCGGACCGGTCCATTTAAATGTTCCGTTCCGTGAACCGCTACTCATTGATTTTGATCGTGAGATACCCAAAATGACTTTCCAGAAAAGGATTCAAAGTGTAGATAGTCTGGATCTAGAAACGATTCAACAAATTACCTTGTTACTTGCTCGTTCAGAAAAGGGAATAATTATTGCTGGGGAAATGCCAGTAGGATTAAATAAAGAGCTTTTCTGGAGCTTTGCAAAAGCGCTGGAATGGCCGGTATTGTGCGATCCGATATCAAATCTTCGTACGGAAATACCAGAGCAATGCCGTTCACTATGTATTGATCATTATGATGCAATATTAAAGAGTGAGTTATTCAAAGGGAAATCTGTACCTGATACTGTGATTCGATTCGGTACACAACCGGTTTCGAAACCACTTTCACTATATTTGAAAGCAATGCGACCAGCGAACGTTATCACGGTTGATGAATCACCGGAATTCCGAGATTCACTTGGTATTGTTACCCACCATATCCAGGCTTCACCTGAAACGGTATTAAGAATATTGGTCGAAAAACAAAAGACATCTTTTTCGGAGTCGTGGACACTAGCGAATGATGCTGCATCTGCAATCACCGATGAATACACGGGAGTTGACGGAGATGAAGGAATTTTTGCGAAGTTGCTTTTTGAGCATCTTCCCTCCGGAAGCGACTTAATTACTGGTAGCAGTATGCCAATCCGTGATGTTGATACGTTTTTTAGGAAAACGACCAAAGATATAGCGATTTTTGCCAACCGTGGGACGAATGGAATTGATGGCGTTGTCTCGACAGCTTTTGGTGTCCAGACCAATAGAAAGAGACCGGCGTGGCTATTAATAGGCGACCTGTCGTTCTTACATGACGTCAATGGGCTTATTGTAACTCGTTTTCATGAGGTTGACTTGACTATTGTAATTATCAATAATGACGGTGGTGGTATATTCTCATACCTTCCACAAGCTGAAGCAGGCCGTCATTTTGAAGAATTATTTGGTACACCTACAGGGTTAACGTTTGGTCACATAGCAGCTATGTATGACGCTCAGTATGCAGCGATAACAACCCCAGAAGAGTTTGGGATAGAGTTAGCTAAAGTGAAAAATAAACCAGTGCGCATCATAGAAGTATTTACAAATCGACAGGCAAACGTCGTTGCACACCGTGACCTATGGAAACAAATTACCGCTAGGATTGAGCAGGATGAGTAACAAGACGATTCGCATTCGGGGCATAGATATAAATGTAGTAATTTCGGGTGAAGAACAGTTACCCTCTGTCGTTCTACTACATGGATTCACAGGTAGCACTGCTTCATGGCGTGAAATAGTTGAATTATTCAAAGGTAAATACAGAACAATAGCTGTCGATTTGACTGGACACGGGAAATCGAGTATTCCAGATGATGTAAACAGATACACGATGGAACAGCAATTAGCCGATCTCGAGGAATTATTTACTGTGTTATCACTTGATCAATTAATATTGATAGGTTATTCCATGGGTGGGCGTATCGCTCTGGCTTATACAATTAATTATCCGAATCGGATTTCATCATTAATTCTAGAAAGCTCTTCTCCAGGTTTAAAGACAGAAAATGAAAGAAATGAAAGAAAAGCAGCGGATAAACGTTTGGCAGAAAGAATATTGAAAGATGGGTTACCTTCATTCGTCGACTTTTGGGAAAACGTTCAGTTATTTGCAACACAGAAAGTTTTACCTAAAGAAAAACAGATAGAAATCAGAAATGAGCGGCTAGGTCAAAGGGGTAATGGACTAGCCAACAGCCTACTCGGCATTGGCACAGGCAGCCAACAGTCTTATTGGGAATGTCTTGAGACGATCAATCTGCCTGTTTTGCTAATAACGGGAGAACTCGACACTAAGTTCGTAAATATTTCCCGGGAAATGCATGATAAATTTCACAATGTCCGCCATGAAACGATAAAACACGTTGGGCATGCAATTCATGTGGAAAAACCGGGTACATTTGCTACAATGGTAGAGCAGCATGTTTCAGAGTTGAAAAATCGAGGAGGGTCACTATGACACGTCAATGGGAAACGATACGTACATACGAAGACATCAAATACGAACAGTATGGCGGGATTGCAAAAGTAACAATCAACCGTCCGGAAGTGCGCAATGCATTCCGACCTAAAACGGTATCAGAGTTAATCGACGCATTTTCACGCGCAAGGGACGACCAAAGCATTGGTGTCATCGTATTAACAGGGGAAGGCGAGAAAGCATTCTGTTCAGGCGGAGACCAATCAGTTCGTGGTCACGGCGGCTATGTCGGTGAAGATGAAATACCGCGTCTTAACGTTCTGGACTTGCAGCGCCTAATCCGGGTTATTCCAAAACCGGTTGTGGCAATGGTTGCAGGATATGCAATCGGCGGCGGACACGTTCTGCATGTTGTCTGTGATTTGACGATTGCTGCAGAAAATGCAGTTTTCGGACAAACAGGACCGAAAGTCGGTTCATTCGACGCAGGTTACGGTTCAGGATACTTGGCACGAATCGTCGGTCATAAGAAAGCGCGTGAAATCTGGTTCTTATGCCGTCAATACAACGCACAGGAAGCACTCGACATGGGGTTAGTTAACACTGTGGTTCCTTATGAACAATTGGAAGACGAGACTGTCCAGTGGTGTGAAGAGATGCTTGGCATGAGCCCAACTGCACTTCGTTTCGTAAAAGCAGCAATGAACGCAGATACGGACGGACTTGCTGGACTTCAACAATTAGCTGGTGATGCAACACTTCTTTATTACACAACGGATGAGGCGAAAGAAGGCCGCGATGCGTTCAAAGAAAAACGTAAACCGGAATTCGGACAGTTTCCTCGATTCCCTTAATAAAACTGCATGAATACTTAAAGAGCTGCCTTTAATCGGGTGGCTTTTTCTGAATGGATGGTGATTGGATGATTCCAAATTGGTTAATACAGCGGGCATATTTAACGCCCGATAAAACAGCTTTTTCATTTAAGGATGAAAAGTGGACATTTATACAATTAAAAAATCGTGCAATGACTCTTGCGCAGAAAATGAAAGCCAATGGTTTAAGTGAAGGGGATCGAATTGCACTACTTGGGGCTTCCAATGCTGAAATGGTATTTGTCATTCATGCCTGTATGCTATTGGGACTAGAAATTGTCATGTTGAATAGCCGGTTGACGAAAAAGGAGATTGAGTATCAATTCGACGACTCAAGTGCTACCACGCTAATTGTGGCGGATGATTTACATAGCATAGTTGCTGACATGCCAGTACGGAAGTTACACTTTTCTGTAATTTACACGAGCCCTGAAAGGCCATTTATTATCCAGGATAGTTGGGAAACCGACAGAACCATTACAATTATGTATACATCAGGTACGACAGGATTTCCGAAAGGTGTCCGTCAAACCGTTGGGAATCATGTTTCGAGTGCACTTTCATCCGTCCTTAATCTGGGGCTTAACGAACGGGATGCGTGGCTATGTGCTATGCCACTTTTCCATATTAGTGGCTTTTCAATTCTAGTCCGTTCTGTTCTTTATGGAATGGAAGTCGTATTGCAGGAGAAGTTCGATGCAGTTAAATCTGCCAGTGCAGTAGAGAATGGGTTAGTCACATATATGTCCGTCGTATCACTTATGCTTGATAAAGTCTTGCGTGAAATGGAAGAGAGGAATAAGGTTGCTCATCCTATATTCAAAGCAATGCTAGCCGGAGGTGGACCTCTTCCAATCGATTATTTGAATCGAGCAAAAGCGCTTGGAGTTCCAGTTCTTCAAACATATGGCTTAACGGAAACAAGTTCTCAAACAACAACTTTGGCGGCAAACGATGCCATCCGTAAGATGGGTTCTGCCGGCAAACCTTTGTTTTTAAATCAAATCAAAATCAAAAATACTGAAACACCATTAGAAAAAGGTGAAGTTCTAATACGTGGATCCCACGTCACACCAGGATACATCGGTCGTTTCGGAGGGGTAGATCCTTTGGAGGATGGATGGTTCCCGACAGGCGATATCGGCTACTTGGATGATGAAGGCTATTTATATATCGTTGACAGAAGATCCGATTTAATCATTTCAGGTGGTGAAAATGTCTATCCGGCTGAAATTGAAAATGTGTTAGTTGCGCATCCAAGTGTCCGTGAGGCAGGCGTTTGTGCTAAAGAACATTCAGAGTGGGGAAGTGTCCCCATTGCATTTGTTGTCGTTTCTGGAAAAGTAACGGCTGAAGAGTTAACATTATTTTGCGAAGAGCGATTGGCTCGCTACAAAGTACCGAAGTCGTTCCATTTTGTCGAAAAGCTCCCGCGTAATGGGTCTAATAAGCTAATGCGTCGTAAATTGAAAGAGTTGGATGGATACTGAATAAAGAAAGAGCTCTTAAGTAGTCCAAGCTTGCACGCTCCCTCGGAGTGCCGTCTAAAACAAGTTATTCACAAGTCTTAGATTTGAAAATTCTGGCAACAAAATAGGCTATCAAGCAACCCAGATTTAATCTGGATTACATGATAGCCTTTTCGCATTTACTTCGTATTTAACGCTTTCTTAAGCGTCTCAATATTTTTGTTCATCAAAGTGAAATAGGTTTCATTATTTTTTATATCATCGACGGTTAATACGCCTAGATTATGAAGCATGAGTGACTCTGCTCCAATTTCATTCCTTACGACATCAGTCAATTTTGAAGAAACATTCTGCTCGAATAATACATACTGAACATTCTGCTCCTTCGCTGCTTTAACAATTTTAGTTAATTGTTTTTGTGAAGGTTCGCTTTGCGAATTCAATCCCGCAATTGCAATTTGTTCAAGGCCGTATGAATTTGCAATATAACCAAAAGAAGCATGAGAAACAAAGAATGTCTTCGAAGGTGCATTCAGAGCCATTTCTTTAAATTTATCATCGAGTTCATCAAGTTCTAGTTTCAATTGTTCATAGTTCTCTTCAAATTCAATTTCCATTTCAGGCTTTGATACAATTAATGCGTCTTTAATAGAAGATGCAAGTTCAATACTTAGTTTTGGCGAAATCCATACGTGCGGATCAATGCTGCCATGATTATGCTCTTCGTGTTCATCCTGTTCTGCATCATGGCCATGTGCTTCCTCTAGCGACTCTTCGGTTATAGCTTCTGCTGTTGCAATCAGTTTGACATTTTCATTTTTTAATGTTTTTTCAGCATTTTCGACAAATCCTTCAAGGCCCATTCCGATATAGAAAAACAAATCCGCTTCCGCAAGTGACATCATATCTTTTTGTGTCGGTTCAAAAGTGTGCTCGTCCGTTCCAGCGGGATAGACGGACTTAACTTCAACATGATCAGCACCAATACGTTCAGTAAAGTATTGTAGTGGATAAACCGTAGTATAAATTGTTAGTTTTTCAGATTCGCTATTCTCTGTGTTCTTCACCTTATTACCACATCCAGAAAGTACTATAATTGTGAGTAAAGAAAAGATGATTAGCAGTTTCCGGTTCATGCAAAAACCTCCATTTATTTAATAGTAATCATTCCGATTTAGAGAACTGACTTTTTTATCATACAAGAGCTTTTCTATTTTGGCAACTAAATAAGTGGTTTTATTATCATCAAAAAAAGACAGTTCGGCAGTTTTGCCTACCTGTCTTGTCCTAGGAATTACTTTTTTTTTGAGTCTTTCTCAGGAACTGGATCAAATCCACCTTCATGAAATGGATGACATTTTGAAATTCTTCGAACCGCCAACCAAGAACCCTTTAATGCACCATGCTTTTCCACTGCTTCAATTCCATAATGGGAGCAAGTTGGATAGAAACGGCAAGACGGGGGAGTTAAAGGCGAGATAACTTTTTGGTAGATTTTGATAATGCCTATTACAATTTTTTTCATTTCATTTCTCCCTATTAGTACCTATATGTTTATTGTAGTGGCTTTAGTGGTAAATATAAAGAAGGACGAACTATATAATAACAAAGGGAGAGATTAATATGTCAAAAGAACTTATTGAAGAATTGAACGTGCAAGTATCAACATGGTCGGTGATGTATGCAAAACTTCATAATTACCATTGGTACATAAAAGGGCCTCATTTCTTCACATTGCATGCCAAATTTGAAGAACTTTATAATGAGGCTACGCTTCATATGGACGAAATCGCTGAACGTGTGTTGACGCTGGGTGGAAATCCGGTAGCTTCTTTAAAAGAACATCTTGAAATGTCTGTGGTGAAAGAAGCTACAGGAAAAGAAAAAGAAGACGATATGGTCAAGAACGTCGTCGATGATTTTGGTAAAATTATGAAATCGTTGAAAAAAGGTATGGAATTAGCTGCAAAAGATGGCGATGACATGACGGAAGATTTACTGAATGCAACTTATCAGAGCATTGAGAAACACCAGTGGATGCTAAATGCGTTCCTTGGGGAAGATAACAAGTAATTAATTTGCATTAAAATAATCAGCTTTATGCCGATAGTATACTAGTGAGGAGAGTGGTGTAAATGAATATGGGTTCCATCATGGCTAGTCAATTGAATAGTTTGCAATCGACTGTCCGGTTGAGTGTTCTAAACAACACACTTTCAATGAATACGGCAGCTGCAACAGAAATGCTGAAAAGTTTAGCTGATCAGTCTGCTGCAACGCATCCTCATAAAGGTGCTTCGGTCGACGTTCAAACTTGATTTGCGATAAAGCATGTATTCCCGTAAAGGGAATGCATGCTTTTGTTCATTTTAAGCCATGCTAAAAAGAAAAAAGGATGGGTTGGCATGGAAAAATACAATATGTACGTTTCAGTTGTACATCAGCAAATATATCATCACCCAGATGATTCACCGTGGGAGTATGAAGTTAAAATCACAGAAGAACATATTCCCGTATTCAATCGTTTATTTTCACAGATAGATGAACTTGAAATTCGGAACTTTATTAGGTCGCATCTACCGTTTTTACCGTATTATTATGGCCGGAATAATGAAAAGGTCGATCAACGTACGATGAGGATTTATGCACTTATCCATGAGTTCACCGATGAGCCATCGAAGCGATTCATCGAAGAACTTCCTTATTTTCGTTGATACTCATCCTGTCCTTCGTTAAAATGAACGAAAGGACGGGATTTTAATGCTGACATTTAATGATGTAAACGGTGGCCGTGTCGAGCTGTCATTTGAAAAGAATCGATTTAGTATGCCTGCTCGGCATGTTCTTGTTGTATTGAAATATAAAGAAAAGTGGCTTCTAACTCGTCATTTGGAGCGTGGTGTCGAGTTTCCAGGTGGCAAAGCAGAAGAAGGGGAATCAATCGAAGAAGCGGCCATTCGTGAAACGATTGAAGAAACCGGCGTTAGAATTACGGATGTGCAAAATTTTGCGGAATATGTCGTTCGAAGCAATATCACATTTTGTAAAGCTGTATTCACGGGAAGCGTTGTAGAAATTGATGAAAATCCAACACTTTACGAAACGAATGGCGCTACATGGATGACAAGTGAGGAACTGGACGCGTGTGATGAGTTAAGTTTTCATATGAAAGGCACGGGAATGGAAGCTTTAAGAAAGTGGGTGGAAGCACGTGAGTTATGATGGCACTATTATTCATCGGAAAGCCTATCCTTCGCCAAACCCAAACGTTTATCTTGAAGAAATCACTTATTTTTCGGATGGGCTGAGAGTGAAAGGGCTTATGGCGCAACCGCTTACGCATGGAACCTATGAAGGTATCCTTTATTTAAGAGGCGGTATGCAACATATAGGAATGGTTCGTCCAGCTCGAATTGCCCAGTTTGCTGCGCAAGGGTTCGTTGTATTCGCTCCTTACTACCGTGGGAACCGTGGAGGGGAAGGTCGGGATGAATTCGCAGGTGCCGATCGTCAGGATGCGTTGAATGCTGTAGACGTGCTGAAACAAAATCCTATGACAAACGTCGAGAGGATTCACTTATTCGCGTTTTCACGAGGCGGCATTATGGCTCTGTGGACCGCTATTTTGCGTGATGATATTACTTCGGTTGTTACGTGGTCGGGTGTTTCCGATGTCATTTTTACATACAAAGAACGGAAAGACATGCGGCGGATGATGAAGCGAGTTATCGGTGGAACGCCGAACAGCGTGCCTGATGAATACAGAAAAAGGACAGCGCTGTTTCGCGTAGATGAAATTACTGCACCTGTTCTTATCATTCATGGCATGATTGATGAGAACGTCTCATTCCAACAGGCTGTGTTATTGGAGAACGCATTGCGTGAACATAATAAAGTATACGAGACATGGTACTTCCCAGAATACACGCATTTCATTCCACCGGGCATGAATGCACAGCTTGTTAGAGATTTGACGAGTTGGATGAAGAGACAGTGAGTAGATCATTACTGATTATAATGATAAAAAAACAGGGTAGCACAATAAATGTGCTACCCTGTTTATATCTGATTGTCTTTACGCCATTCCTAGTCTATCGGATATAGACTAAGAGCAATCTTCTTATGCGATTGGTCCGCCTTTATACGTAATCTCTTCTGAAACCGAACCGAATTTCTTAAAGTTTTCACGGAACATAGATGCTAGTTCTTTTGCTTTAAGATCGTAAGCATTTCCATCAGACCATGCATTGCGTGGGTTCAATACTTCTGTCGGAACGCCTTCAATCTCTGTAGGCATTGCAAGACCAAAAATGCTATTCATTTCTGTTTCAACATTATTTAGTTTACCAGCAAGTGCTGCACGAACCATTGCGCGTGTATATTTAAGATCCATACGCTTACCAACACCATATACGCCACCAGTCCAACCTGTATTCACTAGGAATACTTGTGCGTCATGTTCATCAATTTTTTTCCCAAGCATTTCAGCATATACTGTCGCTGGAAGCGGTAGGAAAGGTGATCCGAAGCATGTTGAGAATGTTGCTTCAGGTGATGTGATACCACGCTCAGTTCCAGCAAGTTTCGAAGTGAAACCACTTAGGAAGTGGTACATTGCTTGCTCTTTCGTTAATTTGGAAATAGGGGGCAGTACGCCGAAAGCGTCAGCAGTCAAGAAAATAATTGTTTTCGGATGACCTGCAACTGAAGGGTCAACGATGTTATCGATTGCTTGAATTGGATATGCTGCACGTGTATTTTCAGTCAAAGATCCATCATCGTAATTAGGAATGTTTGTTACTGGGTCGATAACAACGTTTTCAAGAACTGACCCGAAACGAATTGCACCGAAAATTTCAGGTTCTTTTTCTTGAGATAAATTGATACATTTCGCGTAGCAACCACCTTCGATGTTAAAGACACCAGTGTCAGACCAACCGTGTTCATCGTCTCCGATTAATTTGCGGTTCGCGTCAGCTGAAAGTGTTGTTTTACCTGTTCCTGAAAGACCGAAGAACAAAGCGACATCGCCTTCTTCGCCGACGTTCGCAGAACAGTGCATAGGCATGATGCCATTCTCAGGTAGGAAGTAGTTCATGACAGAGAAGATTGCTTTTTTCATTTCACCAGCATATTCAGTACCACCAATGAGAACGATGCGTTTTTCCATAGACACAATAATGAACGTCTCGGAATTCGTACCGTCAACTGCAGGATCCGCTTTAAAAGAAGGAGCTGAAATGATAGTAAATTGCGCTTCGTGTTTCGAGAGCTCTACTTCAGTCGGGCGAATAAACAATTGATGGACGAATAGGTTATGCCAAGCAAATTCATTCACGACTTGAATGGATAGACGTGAAGCTGGATCTGCACCAGCGAATCCTTTGAAGACGAACAGTTCGTCTTTAACTTTTAAGTGTGTAAGCATTTTATTATATAATGAGTCAAATACATCAGATGAAATCGGACGGTTTACGCTGCCCCAATCGATTTTGTCTTTGGAGGACGCTTCCTCGACAATATATTTATCTTTAGGGGAACGACCTGTATACTTCCCTGTTTGAGCCGTGACTGCTCCATCGGAAGTCAGTTGAGCTTCTCCACGTGATATCGCTTTTTCAACAAGTTGTGGTACTGAAAGTTGAATTTTTATATTTTCACCGGAAAGAAGGTTATTTAGATCGTCGCTAATCTTTGCTGTAATCATAATTATGTACCGTCCTTTACTCATAGTCCCATATAATTGGGTGTCATGTCATCACATTTCTTAAATAGTATAACACATTAAGAATAATAATCTATATTAATCAAAATCTCAAGCAATTAGTTGTAAAATCGGCAAAGAAATTTGACAGGGAACAAGTTTTTTCGTAGCATATATAGTTGAACGGATACTCTTATCCCGAGCTGGTGGAGGGGTCAGGCCCAATGAAACCCGGCAACCTGCAATGACTTATTTGTCTGCGCAAAGGTGCCAAACCTGTAGCAAGGCACAGTCCTTGTATGATAAGAGTGAAAGGTGCTTTTAAAATCATGCCTTTCCTCATGTATTAGTACGTGAGCGAAGGGCTTTTTAATTTGTTTAGCCCTTTATCCTCGTGTATAGAGCTCGCAGTGGCTTGTAGTCTTTCCTGAATCCGGGAGGACTCTACATGGGACATATGAGTACCGTATCAATCTCGTAGGATATAAGGAGGAAAAGACATGACTAACCGCCGACTGTTTACTTCAGAATCGGTAACTGAAGGACATCCAGACAAAATGTGCGACCAAATTTCAGATGCTATCCTTGATGCTATTTTGGAGGAAGATCCAAATGCACGCGTAGCATGTGAAACGACAATCACTACAGGACTGGTACTCGTAGCAGGTGAAATCACGACGACTACATATGTCGATATTCCAAAAGTTGTGCGCGAAACTGTTAAAGGCATTGGTTACGTTCGAGCGAAATACGGATTTGATTGGGAAACGTCTGCAGTTCTCACTGCGATCGATGAACAATCAGCCGATATTGCTGCGGGTGTTGACCAAGCACTTGAAGCGCGTGAAGGATTAATGACAGATGACGAACTTGAAGATATTGGAGCAGGCGACCAAGGTTTGATGTTCGGATATGCTTGTAATGAGACACCAGAACTGATGCCATTACCAATTAGCTTAGCCCATAAACTATCCTTTAAACTTGCACAAGTACGTAAAGATGAAACACTTTCGTACCTAAGACCGGATGGGAAAACGCAAGTGACTGTAGAGTATGATGGAAATAATATACCCGTCAGAATTGATACGATTGTTATTTCAGCACAACATCATCCTGAAGTGACACTTGAGCAGATTCAAAGTGATATTAAGGAATTCGTTATTAATCCAGTTGTACCAACTAATTTAATTGATGAAGAAACAAAGTACTTCATCAATCCAACTGGACGATTTGTAATAGGCGGACCTCAAGGAGATGCAGGTCTGACTGGGCGTAAAATCATTGTTGATACGTATGGCGGTTATGCCCGTCATGGCGGTGGGGCATTTTCGGGGAAAGATCCTACGAAAGTGGACCGCTCAGCTTCATACGCGGCTCGTTATGTTGCAAAAAACATCGTTGCAGCAGAACTTGCAGACCGCTGTGAAGTCCAGTTGGCTTATGCAATCGGTGTAGCTCAACCTGTATCGATTTCGATTGATACATTCGGAACAGGTACTGTTGAGGAGAGTAAACTTGTGGAATTGACACGTGAACTCTTTGACCTTCGTCCAGCAGGTATCATTAAAATGCTTAATCTCCGTCGTCCTATCTACAAGCAGACGGCAGCGTATGGTCACTTCGGCCGCACGGATGTTGATCTGCCATGGGAGCAAACGGATAAAGCTGGAGCTTTGAAAGAACTAACAGGGAAATAATTATTGAAAATGCCGGAAGCAAGGACTCCTCCTTAGCTTCCGGCATTTTTTATCGTGTGTTATTATCCTTCAATAAAAAAAGCCGCCAATCAATGGCGGCAATACATCACTTTTGTAGACTCTTATAATATTGCCCTTTTTCCGCGTATTCACGAACAATTCTTTCCATATCTGCACGGTCATCTTCATTCAGTTCTCGAACAACTTTTGCCGGTGAACCGAGTGCTAACATATTCGGTGGAATCTTCTTACCGGGCGGTACTAGACTGCCCGCTCCAATAAATGCCCCCTCGCCGATTTCAGCCCCGTCTAGAATGATGGAGCCCATGCCAATCAGCGCCCCTTTTTTTATAGTGCAGCTATGTAGAGTAACTTGGTGTCCAATCGACACTTCGTCCTCAAGGATTAGTGGAGAGTGCGGGCTTTGATGTAGGCAGCACAAGTCTTGCACGTTCACTTTACGTCCGATAATTGTAGCTGAGACATCACCGCGAATCACAGTATTGAACCAGATTGACGATTCGGCACCAATTGTTACATCTCCAGAAATTGTTGTATAATCTGCAATGAATACGGATGGATCGATTACGGGTGTTTTATCTTTGTAGGGATAAATCATTCAACTCTCCTCATTTCTTTATGTAGTGTATAATTATCGTAACAAAGATTAGGATTTTATAGTAGGTTAAGAGTTAAACAATAGAAAGAAAATAATGTAATAGGTTAGGGGAAGATGACCGTGTGGAAATGGGAAGCGGAAGGACAGCCTAAAGCTGTCGTGGCGATCGTTCATAATGTGTACGAACATCATAGTAGAAATGCTTGGCTCATTCAGAAGCTTCGTAATAGTGGTTTCCATGTCGTGGCAGGTGATTTACCTGGACACGGAGTAGAAAGCCAAGGGAAAATCCACAACGAACAGGTTGATACATACACTAAATATGTGGAAAAGTTAATAGAGGTCGGTCTCGGTGATAATCTACCTTTTTTTATTATAGGACATGGAATGGGTGCGACGTTCGTCATGCGTCTTTTGCAAAGAAAGAAAATTGAGTGTGCAGGAGTTGTATTCAGTTCGCCTTGGTTGGCGCTGCGTCACCAACCGCCGAAGTTTTCGAACGTACTGACTAAACTTTCATCTTCTACTAAGCTGGATCATGAAATTGATGTTGAAATGTTGACTCGTAACAGTGAGTTATATGAAGAAATACGGTCAGATGAGAATTATGGCACTGAAAGCACGGTATCTTGGTACAAAGAGTTACAGGCATTCATGAAATTGGTGGTACAGCACGAAGGAAATATGCATGATACTCCAGTTTTAATGCACATTGCAGAGGAAGATAAAATTACGGATACCTCCACTGTGAAGAAGTGGCTCATTAGGCAAAATCTATCTGAACTTCAGTACAAGCAATGGAAGCATTTGTACCATGATATTTATCAGGAACCGGAACGAGAAGAAGTTTACTTATATACGGAGTCATTTATGAATAATGTACTGAGATCTGTTGGATACGTCGTGTGAGAACGGCATTGAATTTTTCTAGCAAAGGGGTGTTTAATATTACGACTTTTGGATTTGTGAGACATGGAGTCACTACGTGGAATAAAGAAGGACGTGCTCAAGGGAGTACTGATATCCCGCTTGACGAAGAAGGAATTGAAATGGCTAACCGAGTGGCAAAAAGGCTTTCAAGCGAACAATGGGATTTCATCTACACAAGTCCCTTAATGCGGGCAGCAAAAACAGCAGAAATCATTGCTGATAGTAGTATTGGAATTCCTCTGATCGCTGACAACCGTCTGCGTGAATCAGGGGGCGGCTTAATCGAAGGAATGACGGAAACAGAGCGCGTTGCAAAATGGGGTCATTCGTGGAGAAAGCTTGAACTGGGGTTCGAACCGCAAGAGGAAATTGTCTCACGCGGTTTGGAATTTGTTAAGGAAATGAACGCGGCATATCCTGGGAAAAGAATCCTAGTTGTTAGTCACGGTGGATTTCTCGGCCGTTTGATCAACGAACTAGTTCCCCATAAAGACTTGAGAGAAAATCTTGAAAATACTTCACTTACAATTATTGAGCTTCGAGAAGAAAGAAACATGTGCGAATTATTTAATTGTACGAAGCATTTACAAATGGTTGATTAACAAAGCGCCAGCTAATGGCGTTATTTTTTTGGGGAAAAATATAATCTGAACCGTTGATACGATGCGATTCTGGAATAGTTCAAATAATAAAATAATGCTTCAGTCTTAGAGTCTTTTAGACTATACTTGAACTAAAAGGAATAATGAAAAGGGGAAATAGGATGAAATCAATTCGCACAAAAATTGTAGCTGGCGTTTTTTTACTATTTTTTGTTTCGGTTTTATTCATTTATGGCGTTGTCAGTACGCAGATGGAGAAAAATGCTACCGCAAATGTATTGAATAACAGTCAAGTCACTATTAAAGAAATGAATTATTCAATACATAACTTTCTGATGCAATATGAATATGCTTTAGGAATGGTGTCAGAAAACAGTAACGTTATTGATTATATCGATACACAAACTGGAAAAGAAAATGTAACGGCTACGCTAGACAAAGGGATAGATGAAGCTTTCCTAACTTATCGAAATAATTTATCTGAAACTGAAGCAATCTTTTTTGGATTTGAAAATAAGCATACAAAACTTTCTGGGGACACTCCTCCGCCGGAAGGATATGACCCGACTTCACGAGGATGGTATCAATTGGCAAAGGAAAGTCCTAACGAAGTCATTTGGACAGATCCTTATATTGACGCATTTACGGGCGGCTACGTCATAACGGTAACAAAAGGAATAATGAAAGATGGCGAATTTGTCGGAGCAATTGGGGTCGATCTTCTATTAACATCACTATCTGACAGAATCGGCAAAACAAATCCTGGCTTTGATGGTTACCAGTTCATTTATGATGCAACAGGCGTAGCTGTCGTTCATCCTGTTACACAAGGAGAGAGCAGCATCGAAGAGAAGCATGTTGCCTCACTGTATACAGATGGGAAAACAGACGGAGTAATCGAGTTTACTGAAAATGGTAGAAAAAAGATTGGTGTTTATGAGACGGTGGACAGTTTTGATTGGAAAATTGGAACGGTTTATGATGTAGGTGCCATAAAAGGTTCCGTAACTGAGGCACGTAATCTAATTTTAATCATAGCGCTTATTACTGAATTGGCCGTCATTGTTGTTTTGTGGATACTTATATCACGGCTTATCAGACCTCTTTATACGTTACAATCGGCAATGGACAAAATGGCTGATGGGGATCTAAATGCACATGCCGAAGTGAACTCGAGAGATGAATTTGGTCAACTGGCAACCAATTTTAATACAATGGGTTCTAAAATTAGAGATTTAATTACGCTCGTTAACAGCTCCGTCAATGAAGTTCGTCTCGCTGCAGAAAGCTTAAGTGCATCCGCGGAAGAGACGAATGCCGCTAGTGAGCAGATGGCTGGAGCGATTGATGATATTGCGTCTGGTGCAACAAAGTCTGCGCATGATTCTGAAGACGTTACGAAAACGGTCGACCACTTAGGTAATCAAATTGTTGGAATCCAAGAAAAAGCCAGCATTATGACGGGGATTGCCAAGGAAGCCGAGGTAGTCAATAAGAGTGGACTTAGTCAAGTCAATCAACTACAATCATCGTTCGATGGCTGGAAGAATAACCTACAGTCGATGGCGGATGTCGTTGGTGAGTTAGAAACAAAAGTCGGAGCAATCGGAGTAGTGATGGAAACGATTACTCAAATTTCTACGCAGACGAACTTGCTGGCACTTAATGCGAGCATTGAAGCCGCACGGGCGGGCGAACATGGTAAAGGCTTTGCTGTGGTAGCGGATGAAGTGCGTAAACTTGCAGAACAATCAGCTCGTGCTACAGAGGAAGTGAAAGCAACTGTTATGGAGCTTCAAAATGGTTCTCGTCAAGTTTCCATGCAAATGAGAGAAACGGGAGCTACATTCGAGAAACAAGGTAAAGTGGTAGAAGCTACACAAGTGACGTTCGCTGATATATCCGAACTGATGAATAAGTTAGAGCAGTCAATTAGTAGTGTCTACGATGAGGTCAATAAGGTAGTGGAGCATAAAGAAACGGTCATGCAGACAATTGAAACAATGGCGGCAACCGCTGAAGAAACAGCGGCTGCAAGTGAAGAGATTAGTGCGTCGACAGACGAACAGCTTCGAGCAATCCAAGAAGTGGCACAAGCCGCGGACACATTGTCGGAGTTAAGTGACGACCTCTATAAAGCAATCAGTCATTTCAAAATCTAAAAATAGCATTCATAACTGAACTAAGCACTGTCTTCGGACAGTGCTTCAGATTTGTAGACAAAAAGGCTGGAAATCAAATTGATTTCCAGCCCTTTTGTCTTTTTAATGTTTTGTTTGCGAACAATAGCCATATTCTATCACTATTTTTATTTCAATTACGCCGTAGCTGGCGTTTTTCTGGTCCAGTTTGTGAGCATCTAAAGATTTTGGGCAGGGAAAGTTAGCATCGCCTGCATAGACAATTTTATAAGCCCTCTAGGGGTTGTCCATCGCATACCATGCTTCTCTTTGGCATTGGCAAAGACGCGTTCGACCGTCTCTTTTCGATTACCATATTTTCTTTGATATCATAGTGGTGTCTAAAGTCCCCCACTACATCCAGATAGTCTTGCCAGATGTGTCGCTGAATTAGCTTTTGTTGGTTCTTACTGTTTGTGCATCTTGCCCTTCCCGTTCATGAATTTGATTCTTCGTCATCATATCCATCACCTCATTTGATACTTAGGAAACACTGTTGATTGGAGCGGAGAGCGGCGACTCCTGCGGGAACAGCGCGAGCTGAAGGCCCTGGACTGAGCGCAGCGAGGGAAGCGGCTGAAGCCGTGCCCGCGGAGAACGTCCGCTCGCAGCGGAAATCAACTTTTCAGGCTTTATTCCATTGTAAAAGAAAAAAGACTGTAAGCACTGTCTTCGGACAGTACTCTATCAATTTAGAAAAGAACTTTGACGTTTAGCAGGAAAATTGGATTAAGAATAGAATATAGAGCATAGGTAGTTGTTAAAAGGGAAGTCTTGTTTTGTGCAGATAAAAAACAACGAAAAGAGTTGGGGGTTATCAGATGAAAGAAGGAGAAAAAAGCGATCTTATTTCATGGATTCAATCATTAGCAATAGTCTTCATTATTGCAATTTCCGTACGGCAATTTCTCTTTACACCGGTAGTTGTTTCCGGTCAATCGATGCTGCCAACTTTTGAAAATGATAATAAAGTCGTCATTTCAAAGGTATATAAGATTGATCGCTTTGACACGATTGTTTTTCATGCTCCCAATTCTGACGATGATTTCATCAAGCGAGTAATCGGTCTGCCGGGCGACGTAGTTGTCATGAAAGACGACATACTTTACATAAACGGCGAAGAATACGAAGAGACCTATCTCCGAGACATGAAAGAAAATGTTTTCGAAGGACAAAAATTAACGCAGGACTTGAAGGTAGAAGTACCAGAAGGTTATTTGTATGTCCTCGGCGATAATCGGAGAAACAGTACAGATAGCAGAATCATTGGCTTCGTTGATGAAAAGTCGGTTGTGGGTTCGGTGAAATTCAGGTTCTTCCCATTCCAGGAAATAGGAATTACTAAGTGAAGCATCAATCCAATCATTCTTTCATCCTCGGAATTGACGGTGGTAGTGGATCAGGGAAAACTACGTACGCTCTTACATTGCAGCAACAGTTAGAAGGTTCAATTGTCTTTCACCTTGATGATTTTATTCAGAAAAAGAAAGTCCGATATACCTTTTTCCCGCTGAAGAAGTGTATTTACAAATGTGTAATCCGCGTACGCTAGCAGATGAAATTCGATACGACGTGAAAGGGAGTTTCTAATGACATTTCCACTTTTAAAAACCTCACGCCTTCTATTGACTGAAGTCACACCGGATCATGCACCAGCGCTATTTGAGGTTTTTTCAAATCCAGAAGTAATTAAGTATTATGGAATGGACTTGATGAACGAACAGGCTCAGGCAGACAAAATTATACAGCATTTTAGGACCAATTTTGAAACGGAAAAAGGAATCCGCTGGGCAATTATGTTGAAGGATAGAAATCAGTTCGTTGGCACAATTGGTTTAAATAATCTAGCACTCGGTATGAAAAGAGCCGAAGTCGGATTCGAAATACATCCAGATTTCTGGAGAAGTGGCATTACGTCTGAGGCACTGCAAGAAGTTCTGCATTATTCATTCACAGAACTCGGTCTTCATAGGATAGGCGCAGTTACATTTCTAGCAAACGGTGCATCAATCGGACTTTTGAAGACAAATGGGTTCATAGAAGAAGGAAAGTTGCGCAGTTATTTATTTCAAAATGGGCATTCGCACGACGCGCTAATGTTTTCCCGAATCCATAACGATGGGTCTGTTAAATGAATAAGAACACTCCGATGAGGGTATATTTTTACTGACGAATCTCGAATAGAGGAGTGAAGAACATTGCCACAAGACGAAAAAAAGCCGATGTCCGATAAAAAGACGGGTAGCTTGAACCAAACCGAAACGACTGGCAAAGAATTTTCAGATGAAGAGCGTCATACAAACGAAGTCGCTTCGACTGAGTACACAGGCGGCGGAGAAGGAAAAAAGGATTTGAAAAATGACCGACTCGAAACGGGCGGATTTTAAGACGATTTAGAAGGTCTTTGCACATTCATTGTGTAAAGGCTTTTTGTTTGGGTAACGCTGGATTCCTCTACAATTAAGCATTCTTATGGTAAATTTAGTACAGTTGAAGTAAAAGGAGTTACAAACCATGAATGACTTTTTCGAACGTAAAAAGAAAGAACTAAATATAGATTTAAATGCTGTGCAGAAGAAAGCGGTAACGCAGACGGAAGGCCCGCTCCTTCTATTGGCATGCCCGGGTTCTGGGAAAACGACGACGATGATTATGCGAATTGGTTATTTGATTGAAGAAAAGAAAATCAACCCAAAACGCATAAAAGCAATTACATTCAGCCGGGCATCTGCGCGCGATATGACAGAGCGTTTTACACGGTTTTTCCCACTGAGTTCCAGAGTCGACTTTTCGACAATACATAGTTTGGCATTCAACATTGCACGTACGTATTTAGAGAAAATCGGTACAACTTATGAACTGATTGAAGGAAGCGGTAAAGGACGTCAGTCAGTCAACAAAACTTTTTTATTAAAAGGGATTTATAAAGAAGTATTAAAAGAGGATTGCACGGATGACGAATTGTCCTCACTTTCCACATTCATCAGTTCCATTAAAAACCGGCTAATTCCTATTGGGAAATGGGACGATCTAAAAGGACCTGTCGAAAAGGCGGGCCGTATTGCAAAGAAGTATGAACAATATAAGATGCGTACAAAGGGTCACTTACTTTTGGATTTCGACGATATGCTGACGACTGCAGAACAGGCACTTCGGGAAGACGATGAGCTAAGTGAACATTTTCGAAACCTCTATGATTACCTTCTGACAGATGAGAGCCAAGATACATCACTTGTTCAGCACAAGATTGTTGAGCATCTAGTGGCGCATCATGGCAATCTTTGCGTTGTCGCAGATGATGATCAGTCAATCTATACATGGCGAGGCGCTGAGCCGGATTATCTGCTGGACTTTAAACGTGTCTATCCGGACGCCCAAGTGCTGATGATGGAGCGCAACTACCGTTCGTCAAAAGAGATAGTGGAGATGTCTTCGAGGTTCATCAAACGCAACAAAACACGCTATCCAAAAGAAATGCACACTGAAAATGACAAGTTAGGACCCATTTATATTAAACAACTGAACAACCCGAAACAGCAGTTGGAATACGTGACGTACGAACTGCTGGGTGAAAAGAATTTGAATGAGATCGCCATATTGTTCAGGAATAACTCATCTTCGACGATGTTCGTAAGCGAGTTGCACAGGCGGGGGATTCCATTTTATATGAAGGATGCAGACGATAAGTTTTTCTCGCATTGGATTGTTGAAGACATTCTGAATTTCATGCGTCTCAGTTTTAATGTGGAACGAAAAGATGTTTTCGCAAAAATCATTATGAAAATGAATTTATTTATCTCACGAAACATGCTTACTACGTTTGAAAATACGGAAACGACGGGGAATGTGTTTGATGCCTTTATTCAAACGGTTGAGTTGAAAGACAGCCAAGTTAAAAAGTTAGCGGACTATAAAAAAGGCTATGCTGTGATTCCTGACATGCGGCCTGAACGAGTAATTCAGCTAATTCGCAACGATTTTGGTTATGAGGCGGGACTAAAAAGTAGGGCCGAAAAATTCGGCTATCGATTCGATAGTCTCCTACGCATTTTGGACACGCTTGAAGGCATTGCATCACAACTCCGAACGATGGTGGAATTTGCAACGCGTTTGAAAGAACTAGAACAAGCTGTACAAAATGCTAAATTCAATGCCCCAGAAAATGCAGTGACATTATCAACGTTTCACAGCGCAAAAGGGCTTGAGTTCAGACGTGTATTCATGATTGATTTACTAAAAGGGATCATCCCATCAGAGGACGACGAAGGGGACGTGGCAATGCTTGAGGAAGCGCGTAGGCTCTTCTATGTCGGCATGACACGTGCTAAAAATCGTCTTGAATTGCTTTCATATGGGCAGGACGAAGGAAAACCTAAAGAAGATTCGAGGTTTCTGAATGAAGTGCGAAGCCTCCTATTGAAACCGGGAGAAGTGAAAAAAGACCAGAAACCGATGAAGATTACAAAAGCAGAGATTGAACTTAACCCTGACGGTATACAGGATAGTGAGGAACTCAAAGTCGGAATAGCAGTTAAGCACAGAGTCTTCGGATATGGTGAAATCATCCGTCGTGAGGGTGAAGAAATTCATATTCAATTCGGTGAAACAGAGAAAAGGCTTGACCTTGATACTGTGATATCTCTAAGGCTACTTGAGAAAGTTGCCACATGAAAAAGTTGTTGTGGATTGGGTTGGCGGGAGCGACTGGTGCAATTATGCGGGTGGCGATTGGTCAAGTCATTTCCAGCGATTCAGGATTCCCTATTTCGACTCTTACTGTAAATGTGATTGGAACATTTTTATTATGTTTCATCCTCGCAGGTGCTTTTCGCTCACTTTCAACACATAAAGAATTTCAAGCCGCAGTTACAACTGGTTTTCTTGGTTCATTCACAACATTTTCCGCTTTTAGCATGGAAACGGTTTTACTCGTAGAACAAGATCAATTTCTGCTAGCTGGACTGTATGTCATTATAAGTGTATTTGGTGGAATTTCTGCAGGTGTCCTCGGCTTTCATCTTGGCGGTAAGAAGGTGAGCCCATGACTTTTTTTGAATTATTGATGGTTGGAATCGGAGGTTTTTTTGGTGCTGTCACTCGGTATTTCATTTCCTCTAAAATGAATGGTGAAAAAACTTTGCCTATGGGCACATTGCTTGTAAATCTGACAGGGTCTCTGCTGATTGGAATCATTTTAGGGCTTGGATTACCTCTGTGGGTGAAATTGCTATTGGTCTCAGGATTTGCTGGGGCACTGACGACGTTTTCTACGATGAATAAAGAACTAATCGAACTTTGGAAAAATGACAAAAAGCATCAAACAGTACTGTATTTGCTGTTAACCTATGGGGGGGGAATTGCGCTGGCAGCCCTCGGTTATTACATAGCGGAAATTTAATTGTTTTTACGAAAAGGAATGAGTTATATGGCAAAGGTAAAAGTGAATAAAATTTTAAAAAGCCCGTCAGGTATCGTCAGTATCATTCTTGTCTTAGCCGCTTTAGTTATATATAATCTGTTCTTCCCGGAAACAGACCCAGAACCAGGCCGCTCGGATTTGATCCCTGTCGAACTTGTAAAGACAATCGACGGCGATACGATTAAAATTATGTATGAAGGCAAAGAACAAAATGTCCGTTATTTACTCGTAGATACCCCGGAAACGAATCATCCGCGACTCGGTAAGCAGCCATTCGGCGACAAAGCAAAAGAGCGCAATCAGGAGCTTATGAACAGTGGGAAACTTGAAATCGAATTTGACATTGGCGGAAAAACAGACAAGTATGACAGACTGCTTGCCTATATTTACATTGATGGTGTAAGCGTCCAAGAAAAGCTACTTGAAGAAGGTCTTGCCCGCGTTGCGTATGTTTATCCGCCGAACACACGATATCTCGACACCTATGAAAAAGCGCAGGCAAAAGCGAAAAAAGCGGGAATTGGCATCTGGACACTTGAAGATTATGCGACAGATCGCGGATTCGACAGTGAAACTTCTGTTGACAAGGAAGCCGTGAAGAAGCCGGTGTCGGATGCTGGAGAATCTTTCAAAAATTGTACAGAACTGCGCAAGAGCTATCCGAATGGTGTGAAAAAAGGACATGCTGCATATTCCGAAAAAATGGATGGCGATAAAGATGGCTTTGCATGTGAACGTTGACACTTCGTTTAAGAGTTAGATAAAACACTCAATTTCGTGTTTTCGTAATCCACTTGACTTGCTCCAGTAACATGATAATATTCAAATCAATTACATTCGAAATAACTAATCGTTATAATTAAATAAATGTGAGAGATGGTCCAGTAATCAAATTGTGAGCAGCAGCTAGAGACTGAATGGCAGGTGTGAATTCAGGCAGCAATATGTATGAAGTACGCCATCCGATTTTCTCAACGACTAATGAAGTGGATGGCCGGTTCAGGACTGGTTCGTCAATTAGGGTGGTAACGCGGAGAGCTCCTTCGTCCCTTTCCAAGGGATTGAAGGGGCTTTTTTTGTATCCAAAAGTACTTTTCAGTTTTCAACCATCGAGGAGGATTTCATCATGTTTAAAATAAAAGCAATTATTTCGCCGACTTTTACAGAGGCGGTAACACTTGTAGCAGCAATTGTATTGATGATTAGTGTAAGTATCGTTAAATTTGAAGCAGTTCCGCATATGCCAATTCTATTTTCCATAATGTTATTAATTTGTTATGGTCTGTTCAAAAAAGTTCCTTACCGTAAACTTGAAGGTGGTTTAGTAGAAGGGGCTGGAGCCGGAATGAGTGCGGTCTTCCTGTTTTTCTTCATCGGAATATTGATCAGTAGTTGGATGATGAGTGGGACGATTCCAACGCTAATCTATGCAGGGTTTAATTTGATCACGCCATCCTTTTTCTTTGCAATTGTTTTTATAGTCACTTCAATCATTGGTCTGTCAATCGGCAGTTCTTTGACTACGGTTGCAACGGTCGGTGTTGCATTTATTGGTATGGCTACAGTGCTTGACCTATCAATGGCGATAACGGCAGGAGCAATCGTTTCTGGAGCATTTTTCGGAGATAAAATGTCGCCTCTTTCAGATACGACAAACCTTGCTTCTTCGATTGTGGACGTAGACTTATTCGAACATATACGAAATATGGGCTGGACAACAATTCCCGCTTTTGTTATATCATTAATTATCTTCGGTATACTTTCCCCGAGTACCACGGTGACTGAAGTCGATAAAATCGCCTTTTTCCAGGAAGGGCTTTTAGAGACAGGGATGATTCATTGGTATACGGTAGTTCCGCTAATCGTTCTTGTTATTTTTACGTTCATGAAAGGTCCTGCGTTAATGACATTGGCAGTAAGCGCAGCCAGTGCGGTCGCAATTTCATTTTTCCATCAAAGCTATAGCGCAGCACAAGTATTCAAAATCTTATTCAGTGGCTTTGTTTCTACGACAGGGATTGAGGACATTGATGCGCTGCTCACTCGTGGCGGCATGGAAAGTATGATGTTTACTGTTGGGTTAGTATTATTAGCGCTTAGTATGGGCGGGTTGTTGTTCACGCTTGGGATTGTCCAATCACTGCTTTCCAAAATTGAAAGTCTATTGAAGAAAGCATCATCGGTGATTGCGGCTTCTGCGTTAACCGCTATTGGCATCAATGTGTTGATCGGTGAACAGTATTTATCGATATTACTAACAGGCCAAGCATTTCAATCACAATTTGAAAAGGTGGGCCTCACGGGCAAGAATTTAAGCCGAGTGATGGAGGACGCGGGGACAGTCGTGAATCCATTAGTGCCTTGGAGTGTCTGCGGAATTTTCATCACGGGAGTACTAGGCGTCTCTACGATGGAGTACTTGCCATTTGCATTCTTTTGCCTGTTATCACCTATATTAACGGTTTTCTTCGGATTTACTGGGAAAACGTTGACCTATCGGGCTGTAGAAAAGTGATGTATGAGTAGAATTATGTAACGGGAGAGAGCATACCTCATTAGGTAGTGCTCTTTTTGGTGTGGAATTATGATCGAAGGGAAATACAAGCAATAGCGTATTCTTTTTGCACAAATTATTCTAGACTTCGTTTCTCTGCAATTCTGCAATCCAATGCTGCCCCCGCAATGAATCCTGGAATACCTCCACCTGAAATAGAAACAAACACAAAGGACATTTTAAATGTGCCGTATACGCTATAGAGCGCAGTACATACCAATAGACTTGTTCCAAAAAAGAAAAGTATCGAGTATAAATATGTGATGGCTAAATCATTGTTCATTTGTAGAACCTATTTTTCTTTTTTGATACGAAATGCTGATGTATAGTCGTTTTTCTACTCATTTATTTCACGCCTTTCATCCTATGTTGGGGCCGCTTCATTACTGTAAAAGTAGCGTGACTAACGTAAATAAAGAGATTGGTATAGCAAGTTGCAGTTATTACGCTCGTATATTTTACTACTTTATAAAATCTTTGCCTAGATTTCCTAATTTTATTCGACAATGTAAAGCTAAGGCTAAATCTATTTCTAAGTTGTATTATGAAGTCGTATGATTTTAACCATTAATCATGAGAAATGACGACTCTTCTATAAGAATCATGCTCAAATACATCCATTCAATTAGACAGCCATATTTTAAGACATATTTAGGTGAATTTTTGGGTATATCAATTAAGAACTTTGTATATTTAACGAACATTATAAAATTGTTTGTTCAGGATACATATATTATTACATGAAAATGGTAAACTAGAGGCATCACGTGAGAGTTTGGAGGCGAGCCTATTGGGAAGGATAAACTAAAAATTGCGGAATTAGCCGGTAGTGCAGCTGTATCCAAACGGGGAATTGATGATAATACAAACTTGAATCCTTTAAACCGTCACGTTCCGACACAGGTAATCGTTTTTTGAACTTTCTGATGTTGATTTATTACAGAAAATCGTACATATGAAAGGATAAGGGTTCCCCTGTCAAAAACTTCCGATTCTTAATTCTAATAATCAGATGTTGGAGAACGCACTCCTAATATTAACTAATCTCCAAGAAGTTTTTGATTTAGTAAAATGAGTTAATCGGAAAATGCTTCAAATAATCAAAGTATTACTCATAATACTTTTCCGGTAATTCATGCTATATACCAATTACATGTATAATTCAATACTCGATAGTAGCAAACTATCATTTATGGAGGTGGAAGCCTTGCATCACGTAAGGTTATCATAATGGAAATAATAAACTTAGTATTAGTCGCATTACTTATCGCTTTAACCGCATTCTTTGTAGCAACAGAATTTGCATTAGTGAAAGTTAGAAGTTCAAAAATTGACCAACTCGTTTTAGAAGGTAAAAAAGGGGCTCTATCTGCAAAACATGTAACGACTCATTTAGACGAATATCTTTCTGCATGCCAATTAGGAATTACAATTACGGCTCTAGGGCTTGGATGGCTTGGTGAACCGACGGTAGAGACAATGCTACATCCTTTGTTCGAAAGGTTCGCTGTAGATCCATCTGTCTCTCAGATTCTTTCCTTTGTCATTGCCTTTGTCTTCATCACTTTCCTACATGTTGTAGTGGGGGAACTTGCTCCGAAGACGATAGCGATCCAAAGAGCAGAAGCACTGACATTGCTTTTTTCTAAACCAATCATGTGGTTCTATAAGTTAATGTTTCCGTTTATTTTTGTGTTGAATGGATCAGCTCGTTTGCTTATCGGTCTATTCGGCTTTAAGTCAGTATCGGAACACGAAGTTGCTCTTTCGGAAGAAGAGTTACGGCTCATTTTGTCAGACAGTTTTAAAAGCGGAGAAATTAACCAGTCCGAACTGAACTATGTCAACAAAATGTTTGAATTCGACAACCGAATTGCAAAAGAGATTATGGTGCCACGGACTGAAATGGTAACGTTCTCCTCAGATGTTTCTTTCGATGAAGTAGCCTATACAATCCAAGAGGAAAGATACACACGATATCCCATTTACGAGGGGGATATAGACAATATCATAGGTTTCATCAACAGCAAGGATTTACTATACTTCACCCTCGGCGATCGCTCGTCGTTACAGACATTCTCCATTAAAGACTTGTTACATCCAATACCAATGGCAATCGAAACATTGCCAATCGATGAAGTTCTGAAAAAAATGCAAAACGAACGGTCCCAATTATCGCTTGTAATCGATGAATATGGCGGCACGGCTGGAATGGTAACAATCGAAGACATCCTTGAAGAAATCGTCGGGGATATACACGATGAATATGATGCAGATGAAATCGCGGAAATCACAAGGATTTCAGAGAACCATTATATCGTCAGCGGTAAAGTGTTGATAGAAGAAATCAATGATTTGCTTGGGATATCACTAGAAATGGATACGGTAGATATGATTGGCGGATGGTTCTTAACACAGAGTTCCGATCTTAAAGAGGGAGAACGGATTGAGCAAGATGGCTACATTTTTATCCTCAATGAACTAGAAGGGCACCAAATACACTATATAGAAATTCAAAAAATTTGATAAAATATCTATTTGTAAATGACCATATAATAAACAGGAATACAAAAACGCTGATGAATTCTCATCAGCGTTTTTTTAGTTTAGAGGAATGGTTTAATCGTGCAGTGAAAAGGTCTCTTTATAATTTGTCGCTTCCTTCAATGCTTTCTCTTCCGCAGGAATTCGTACTGACAACATCCATACATTCAACAGAGAAAATACTATTGCTGTTAAATATGCGCTGAACAGTAGTGGAAGCACGAGAAGTTCGGTGGCGACAATTATATAATTCGGATGACGTACCCACTTATAAGGCCCTTTTTGTACAACAGTAGCACCTGGTAGTATGATGATTTTCGTATTCCAAAACTTCCCGAGTGAAGCAAGACACCAGATTCTTGCCGCTTGTGCGATTAGAAAAATGACGAGAAATATAATCCATAGTGGAGACAACGCTTTTTCGAACAAAAAGACCTCTGCAAGGAGTGAAATAAAAAAAACGATATGCATAGATACCATTACGGGATAGTGGGTAGCACCCGCTTCAAATGCCCCCTGACTGCGCATCCATTTTTCATTGCGCTTCGCGATAAAAAGTTCGATGAGGCGCTGTAAGATGACAATTGAAATGACAATCGGAAATAACATTAGCATCAACCCTCATTCCCATTTCAATAGTAACAGTTCACCGCAAAATCCTGGCCCAAGAGCAGCCATCAATCCATAATCACCAGCGACAGGTTCGTTTTCCATGAATTTTTCTAGAACGTAGAGAATAGTTGGTGAAGACATATTGCCATTTTGACGCAGTACGTCGCGCGAGATATCCGTTTTAGTTTTATCAAACCCAAGTGCGGTTTCATAAGCTTCGAGTATTTTTTTACCACCAGGATGTGCGACGAAATGCGTAATATTGTCTTTAGTAAGTCCATGTTCACTGAGAAATTCATGAACGAAAGGGCCGAGCCAATTTGTGATGATAGCAGGAATGCTTTTTGAGAAAACAACATAGAGCCCAGTGTTTTTCACATCCCAGCCCATGACCTCCTCAGAATTGGGCATCAGTTTTGACGTAGTGGCAATCACTTTAGGCATTGCTTTAGTAACCTTTACCAATGATTTCTCTCCAGAAACCAACGCACAAGCAACCCCATCGGAAAATAACGACACACCTACCAGATTGCTTTTTGAATAATCGTCTTTTTGGAATGTTAAACTACATAATTCAACAGAGAGTACGAGCACATTCGCCTCAGGGAATGCAAGGCAATATTCATAAGCTCTGCTAATCCCCACCGCGCCACCAGCGCAACCCAGTCCCCAGATAGGAATACGTTTTGCATTATCACGGAAAGGGATCTTATTCATGATGCGTGCTTCAATACTTGGAGTTGAAATTCCACTGCTTGAAATGAAATAAATCGCGTCAATCACAGATGGTTCAATAGGAATGTCGAGCTTGCCATTTCCTTGAAGGCACGATAGTACGGCTTGTACACCGAAGTCGACCGCATGTTGAATATATAAGTTATTACGCTCTTCAAAGTCATGCTCTTTGCCATACCATTCAATGGGCATGCATACATTGCGAGTCTCGATATCTCCATTTTGAAATACATTTAATAGTCTTTCTATATCCTTGTATTTCTCACTGAAAAGAGAACGCGTCAGTTCAACTGCCTGTTCTTGTCTAACTACATGCGGGGGTTTGAAAGTACTAACAGAAATAATTTTCGGCATAGGTTACCTCCCACTCATTATCTACTACATATTACCTGAATATGACTTCATCAAACGTTTAACCTGAGCGTCCCTACCATATAGTCACTATACTTCGTGTAAAATGGTGGCATAATGAATGGAGGAAATACAATGACCATCAAACTAAGTATATTGGATCAATCACCGATATCTGAAGGTAGCAACGCTATGGAATCATTAAAACAGACAGCAATACTTGCACAAAAAGCCGAAGAATGGGGTTATACTCGTTTTTGGGTTTCCGAACACCATGACACGACATCACTTGCCGGGTCGTCACCTGAAATACTAATCTCTCACCTTGCTTCTGTAACCTCTACAATCCGACTCGGAACGGGAGGTGTTATGCTGCCCCATTATTCCGCGTACAAAGTTGCAGAGAACTTCAAACTCCTTGAAGCACTCTTTCCTGGTCGGATTGATGCGGGCGTTGGGCGCGCTCCGGGAGGAATGCCACGAGCGACATATGCTTTGCATAATGGAAACTATCGGGATGTCAATAAATTCCCGGAACAGGTGGATGATTTAATCATGTATTTGAACGACGCTATCCCAGCTGACCACGCCTACTATGGCTTGAAAGCCACGCCTATAACGGAAGAGGTGCCGCCAGTTTGGATGCTAGGATCGAGTCAAAGCTCTGCCTTTCTTGCCGCTGAAAAAGGTCTACCCTATATGTTTGCACAGTTCATTAACGGAGAAGGCGGTCCCTCATATGCGAATCATTATCGCAAAAGGTTCCAGCCTTCCGTAAATTTACAAAAACCAGAACAAGCAGTTGCTGTCTTTTTCGCTTGTGCAGAAACGGAAGAAGAAGCCGAACGGATCATCTCTTCACTTGATTTATCTAGGATTATGCTAGAACAGGGCATGCGCTCCAAAGGAACACCTTCGCCCGAAAAAGCGCTTGCATACCCATACAGTCATTTTGAACAACTACGTGTTTTAGAAAATCGTAAACGGATGATTGTAGGTACACCTAAAATGGTCAGAATAGAAATAGAAAAGATTGCAGAAGAGTACAATGCGGATGAAGTGATGCTTGTGATGATTGCATATGACTTTCGGGACAAGTTAAAGTCTTATGAATTGATTGCCAATGAGATGCTTACCTGAACGAATGTACATACATTAGCGTACGCATAACTTGTACGAAAGATGACTATTTTATGTAAAAGCACTGCCTAGGTGGTGCTTTGTTATTTTTCGAATTAATAACACTGTTATTTACAAGTCACAATTGTTCTTATATATCATTAAAAAAAGCATCGCAATGCGATGCTTTTTAGTTTAAACAAGTTATTCAGTAAAATTTTCATCTGATAAAATATCTAGATAGCGCTTGTTTAATTTACATGTTTACAAGTTGTGTACATAACTTTTTAAGACTCTCTTCGAACTTCAAATCACTCTCTTTTGAGCGTTTCTTTGGACCACGTAAGCGTCCGCCAGCCATTCGGACTTTTTGTGCAGTATGGCGGGCGTACAATAGCTGATCGATATTGTCCTCCGTATAAAGGCGTCCATTTTGATCGATTGGATGCCCTTTTTTTGCTAGGACCATAGCAGCTAAACCGTAATCTTGTGTAACGACAATATCATCTTTTTGCACACGATTTACAAGAACAAAATCGACTGCATCTGCTCCCTTAGAGACTATTATCGTCTCGGCCCCTTCGCGATGCATTTCATGTGTCGTATCGCAAATGAGGATGCAGCGGAATCCGAAGGTCCCTGCTATTTGAATCGTTTCTTTTACAACCGGACATGCATCCGCGTCGATAAGAATTGTCGTCATGGGACGTCCCCCTTTATACTTTCTTATGCGTAATTCTATTAAAAAAGAACCTTCAACTTGTCATTCTCTATATACGTCTGGCAAAGTTAATTCAAAAACGGAGGAACCGACGATTTTCGCAACGTTCTGTAGACGTTCCTTACTTAACTTTTCAATTGTGTCTTCAGGAGTATGATACCACTCTTCAACAGGATCATAAATGAACAGCGCTGCATCAATTCCCGCATCATGAAATGGAACATGATCACTTCTGTCCCCAAAATCAGTTTCGATAGGGTCTCCATAGAGTTGTTCATTCGCTTTACTTGCGGCTTGTGTAACAGTATTATCCGATCCATCCATCGTTTGAATGGTTAAATCTCCGGCATAAGCACTTCCAACCATATCAAGATTGAACATTGCGACAGAGCGCTTAATTTCACTAGGAGACATCGCATTCACATACTTTTTGGAACCATACAATCCTTCTTCTTCAGCGCCAAAAAGTAAGAAACGGATTTCTTTATTTGTTGGAACGGTTTTGAACAACCGTGCAAGTTCTAAGACAACTGCTGTGCCGCTAGCATTGTCGCTCGCACCGGGTGCATTTGCGACAGAATCATAGTGGGCACCAATTAATACAATTTCATCATTGACTTCGGAAACAGGTTGTTTAGTAGCTATCAAATTTTGCGATTCTTCTATTTGAATAGAGGCACCACCAATTTTAACTTCCGCATTGATAGGGCTGCTAGTTTTAACTAAGTTTACAAGTTTTGTACCTTCCTCATAATTTAGAGCAAGCGCAGGAATGAAATCGTCATAATGTTCATCGCCGAGTGACCAGTTATCAATCTCCGACTCATCAGGGAAATAAAGAATGATTCCCTCCGCACCGGAATCTGCTGCTAGTAAAACGAGTTCGTAGAAAGGTGTATCCTTAACCGCAACAAGTACAATTTTTCCTACTACGTCCACTTTTTTATAGTCGGCTTTTAAACCATGGCCTACGTCAATCAATTGTCCTTTGGCGTGACCGTCAACTGAGTATTGAAACGGAGAAGGTGAGAGCGTGCCATCAAATCCTTCAACGACAATGTTGTGAAATTTAGGCATGATATATCGCTCAAACTCAAAAGGTTGAACTTCAACTTCATAACCAGCCATTTTAAGTTGGGCTGTTATAAAAGTAGCCGCTTGCAGTTCAGATTTCGTGCCTGCAACACGGGGTTCTAACGATAATTCTTTTAGGGAAGCGTAAATGTTATTAACGTTTACATTATTGCTAAAGTCAATATGCATTTGACTGAACTCTGGACTTTCCACGACCTGTGTTTTAGATGAACAGGCTGTTAACAGGACAATACATACGAGTAGTAAAGAGAATAGCTTTTTTTTAAAAATCATAGGACTCCTCCAATCTGATTAAGGAAATTATAGCATGACCATTCAGTTTCAATATAAACAGGTAAGGGAATAGTTACAAAAAGGCTAAAGTGGAAGGAGTGAACTGAATGTTTAAAAAACCAGAAGATGCACGAATGACACGTGAAGAATCGGAAGGATATGGGTGCCATACAGACGCTAAAAATGCAAGATATGAGCATGTTGAGTTGGATAATGATAAAGACAACAATGCCAATTCAGCTAGTACCCCTCTAACTGAAGAAGAAATCGTCAGGCGGGTAGGCGAACAAAATTATAAAAATATGAATGATGATAAGACATGAGCATCCATTAATAGCTAAAAGAGACAGCTTCTTTGTTAATGAAAACAAAGGAAAACGACTATCACATGTCGAATGGTCCTTAAGATAATTAGTATATAACTTGGAGGCGCTGTAGATGTTTAAAACAATTGGAGAATTTCTTGTTAACTGGGGTCATGAAAGTGGTTCTACACAAAAGATTCTAGACACATTGACAGATGAATCACTTCGACAAGAAGTATCACCTGAAGATCGCACGCTCGGTAGAATTGCTTGGCATCTCGTTACAACACTTGACGAGATGGTATCGCGTACAGGTCTTGAATTTGATGCGACTCCCCATGACGCTCCTGTTCCAGGAAAAGCTACTGATATTGCAGATGCCTATCGTTCTTCAAACAATACGATGGTTGCGGCAATAAAAGAACAATGGAATGACGATATTTTGCATGAAAAGAAAGATATGTATGGAGAGCAGTGGACGATTGGCACCGTCCTAAATATATTAATAGCACACCAAACGCATCACCGTGGTCAAATGACTGTTCTTATGAGACAAGCAGGTTTACGTGTACCGGGTGTATATGGACCGTCTCGCGAAGAGTGGGCAGAGTTTGGCGGAGAAGCTCCTAAAGTCTAAATATATGAAAAGCTGCTCAAAATCAGTTGATGATTGAGCAGCTTTTCTTTTAATTATGGGGGGGATAAGTATCTGAACAAGGTTTTTATATTGAACTATAAAGAAAGAAATAAAATATTTGCCTAGCACATTCGTGGGTTACTTTAGCCGCATTGGGGGCAATGAGTATTACCGACCGCTCGAATCTGTACCTGGACCGCTCAAAACTCGCTCAGCAACGATCCAAAACCCACCGCTAACCAACAATATCCATACTTACTTAACCGTAATCCGTCCATTATCGGTCTTTAAACGAATCGTATGCTCTCCGGCACCGATAACCGTCCGTAAATTCCGTTCTCCAAAGACATCAATTCCGCTATGACTCGTCTTCGCATGTATTGTAACATTTTTCGCGCTTTCACTTGATTCAATAAGGATGCTTCCGTTATCTGTTCGTAAATCCATATTTCGATCAATACTATCTGTTTGAACGATAATTCGTCCATTATCCGTACTTCCGACAATGGATCCTGATACATGTTCCAAAACGATTCGCCCGTTATCCGTTTCTGTTGCAATACTGACCGCATCTACATAGCGCATTTCAATCCGTCCGTTATCCGTTTTCGCTGTTATCTGTTCAACTTGTGCTTTATCGACTTCAATTCGCCCATTATCCGTTTCAGCATTCAATGTCGTTGCTGCAATTTCTTTTAAATGGACTGCTCCGTTATCAGTCTTCGCTTGGATTTTCTTGGCAAGCAGTTTCTTAGCGGTAATTCGTCCATTATCCGTCTTCATAGCAATTTTTTGATAAAGTTTAATTGGAATCATGACATTTAGAGTCACTGCCTTAAAATTGAAATGAAGCATGAATAACCAGTGACGCAAACCTTTGAGTCTGATGAACAATGTGTCTTCAATAACTTCAGCCGACAGCTGCAATTTCTCATCCCAACCAACCAATTCAACTGTGGTAACCGAACTGTCGGATGGACTTACCACAATTGACCCATATTTAACATTGATATCGATATTGTTAAAATGGTTATCTGAAATTGTAATCATTTTATTTATTGGTGTCACTTCTACTTCATTTTTAGAGAACGAATGGGAAGCTTGCAATTCTTCAGCAATAGTTTGAGGGGCTCCTAAGGAAGCAGCAATTTCACTATCTGATTTTCCATCTTCACGTCCATTTGTAAAGTATTCTCGGATATCTAGAATAATATCGTTCAGTTCCTCTGCAGGTAGCCTTTTTAAAGCATTTTGAAGTTCAACAATAAATTGATTTTCAGTCATTAATAACGCCCTCCTCGATTAATGTATTAACGCCATCCGTGAAGTTTTTCCATTCAGCCAGTTGTGCATGAAGATAATCCCGGCCACTATCCGTCAATTTGTAATACTTGCGGGGAGGACCTTCCGTCGATTCCTGCAGGTAAGTTGTAAAATAACCTTCCTTGGTCAATCGACGCAGTAAAGGATATACTGACCCTTCTGAAATGGATATTTGATCCGAAATCTTCTGCACGAGTTCATATCCATACCGATCTTGTTTATCCAGCAGTACAAGCACACACAAATTCAACACACCTTTTTTAAATTGCACATTCACTTAATTTCGTCTCCTTTCGCTATTAATCAATGAATAGTACCATACCATGCGATGTACTTAATGACACCAATATATCATATGGTATTGTTCACTACAAGGTACCGATATAAAAATTATATAAGTGAATCCCATTTTAGCAACGGAACTTTCATTAGGGAGAAACGTAGTACATGATAGCAGTTGATTAAATGATAATACCAAGGGGGTAATAAGTTGAAGAAAGTCTTAATGATAATCTTTTCTGTACTGTTACTAACAAGTTGTAGTCAGGGAAAGCCTCATCACAATAAAGAACTCGAGATATTATCTCCATAATGAATGAAAAAGTAGCGGTGGAAATCAACTTGAATAACATGACGGATTTCATATGGGACAAAGCATTCATTATCCGGCCTTATACGACTAATCAAGCGATAAAGGAGCTAATTGGCGGCAAAGACCTGAACAATATGGAAATCCGTGATGATATAAATACTATTATTTTTAGTAAAGCAGGTAAACCGATTCAATATGTGGAAATACCTCGGTATACGGATTTTGTAGTAGAAGACGATACAAAACCGATTACACCGGAAGAAAGTATCTTGAAATTTGAAAAGACCTCATAATCATTTAAAATGTTTCAGCGCTTCTCGCTTACTAAGCGGTTTTAGAGGATGTTTTTCAACAAATGACATCACAAGATCTGGATCTGTTTTGGCATATTCCCTTAATGCCCAGCCAATCGATTTTTGAATGAAGAATTCCTTTGAAGTAGAATGCTGTTGAATGATTCTAAAAAGTAAATCTGCGTCTGTTTCTTGTTTGAATTTTAGTTGATGGAGAATCGCAGAACGGTTAGTCCATATATTGTCTGAAAGAGACCAATCTAGCATCACTTTTTCTCCATATTTACGATTGATTTTCACTACATGACCAACGAGAGAAGGGGCAATCGAATCTACGCTATCCCACCATGATTTAGACTCAATTAGCTCCTTTAAAACAGGGAAGTCATCTATTGATAACTGTTTTTTTAACTTATCAATAAGCGCGATAGCTGCGTACTGATACTCACGTTCTGGAAGATTATACAGTTTCCATGCTTCAACAAAAAGCTCCCCACGTTCAGGTAAGGAGAATTCGGAAAACTGTTCCTTTAATAATACTTTGCGAAGTGGACTTTTAATACCAAGGAAAGGAAAATGGTTTTTCAAATAAGCCACCATTGGTCCTGCCTGTTCAGTGTTTCGATTCGCTTCAAATTTCTCGATAATTCCTTTATGATCCCACGCTTTTTTCAATCCAGCTACCTCCCAGAAGTTTTAATTAAAGTGTAACATACTCACATACATGGGGCCTTTAGACAGAAATACATTCAAAATCGTTTGGAGTCATTCAAATGAAAAACGAGAGTTACTACGTAGGTTGAGGAACACTCGCGTTATTCACTGCACGATTGGCGTAATGGAAAATATGGGCTGAAATGGTTTCTCTTATCTTTAATTATGGTTCATTCACAAGTCTTACCCTCTTTCTTTTGGATAAAAGATAATTCTACGAAATGGAATAATTTACGGTAAACTATTTTAGAAGTCGAAATAATTTACCCAGGGGGAAAATGAATGACTATTGAAGTAAAAGTTATTTTTTCGAGCAATCCAATTGTTTCAGATAATGCCACAGTCAACCAATTTGTTGCCAATCAAAAAGCAGGACATTGTTCTGTATTAATTGGAGAAACGCATTATATCATTGTGAAAAAGTGCAAAGAAAAAGAGATGACACTCGAAAAAGTCCGTGCTACAGCGGGTAATATCGCACGCAATGTAAGCGCTCAAAAAGTGGATAAAGCAATAGTGGACGGCGTGGAACTTTCAAATTCATTTACTGTGTTGGATAAAGAATCCATTCTGACAGCTTTCTCAGAAGGATGGGAATTGGGATCTTATCAGTTCGTAACCTATAAATCAGCAGTCACACCATTCCAAACTGAACTCCATGTAACAGGCGACGAAGCGAAGCCTTTCGTTGAAGTGGGAAAAATTCGTGCGGCAGCAACAGCATTTTCACGTGATTTAATGAATGAAGTATCGAACGTTTTGAATCCTGAAACGTTTCCTGAAGTACTGAAGCAAAATTTTGAAGGCACAAATGTCGAAGTCAATGTGTTAGACAAAAAGAACCTTGAGGAAATGGGAATGAACGGGGTTCTGACAGTTGCTCGGGGTAGTATTTACAAACCTTCATTTGTTGAACTCATCTACAAAGGCGACGCTTCGAAACCGCTTGTTGCACTTGTGGGTAAAGGCGTGACGTTCGATACAGGCGGCATCAGCTTGAAGAGCGGCAAAGATTTAAGCGACATGCGTATGGACATGGGTGGGGCAGCTGCTGTTTCTGGTGCTCTTACATTGTTGGCAAAGTCGAATGCAAAAGTGAATGTCGTGGCATTGATTCCAATCGTGGAAAACATGCCGGATAACACATCTGTTTTGCCCGGTGAAGTTATCACTTACAAAAATGGTTTGACAGTGCAGGTGGGTAACACGGATGCAGAAGGTCGCCTCATTTTAGCAGACGCACTCATTCGTGCAGGTGAATGGAAAGCGGAATACATCGTGGATATCGCTACGCTGACTGGTGCAATCGTCAATGCACTCGGAACTGAACTAGGAGGCGTATTCGGTGATGAAGAACTGTCTGCACAAATGAAAAAAATCGGTGATCAAAATGGCGATTTCATCTGGCCGATGCCATTAGTCGAAGCATACGATAAGTCGCTCGACAGTGATTATGCGGATATGAATAACATCAGTTCACTTGGCGGGGCTGGCTCGATTACAGCGGGATTATTCCTACGCCGTTTCGTACCGAAAGAGAGTAAATGGCTGCATGTTGATATGGCGGGGATGATGAGTAAAACCAGCGCATCAGGCTATTATGCTAAATCTGCTACAGGGTATGGTGCGCGGTTACTGGCTGACTTTACAACGCATATCTCAAAATGAAAGAAAGTGCTCAGTTATACTGGGCACTTTCTTTTTCCTTATTCAAAGTCTAAGTAGTAGAGATGTGGCTGGAAATACACATCAGCAATCAGCGCTAAATCCGTCTTTTTATGAATCAAATGATAAACTCACCAAAAGGGATAAGGCACTTTCATTATTCGCAAACTAATACTTGTCTGATGAAATGTCCCTTTTTAGCAACACAACGATCGACGATAACGAATCCGGCTTCTTCAAGCATATGATCAATCGTTTCAATCGTCACGACAACAACTTTTTTAGTGAAACGGCGTGACTCTATTAATATATCCAGCTGTTCTCCTGGTGTAATATGCGTGAATAAATTATAAGGCATATCAATGATTGCGACGTCATAGTTGTCAACGACTTCTGCAATAGGTCCGATTTCTACATTGCCCTCGAGTCCAAAATGAACGATGTTTTTTCTAGAACCTAAAACGACGCGCGGGTTAATGTCTCGGCCGACGATGTTAATGCCCATTGATAGTGCTTCAACTAAAACTGTTCCAATCCCACAACAAGGATCGATTGCTCGAATCCCTTCAGGATGAGGCACTGCAATATTGGCAACTGCCCTGGCAACACGTGTACTTAGCGCAGTAGAATACATATGCGGTTTTTTCTGATGAAGAAACCAGACAGATTCACTTTCGACATGCTTCCCAAAATACCATTTGCCATTCAATAGGACGATGCCGAATGACTTTTCGGGAGAATTCACTAAATCAGGGGTGCCATTGATACGCAGTCCGATTTCACGTTCGATTTTCCGACGTTCAGGATGTCCAATTTTAGTAGTTGTATCAAGGTTGGTCGTATTTAAGCAGACAACTCTAAATGTAGATTCACCTAAATCATACTGTTCGACTTGACGAGAAACTTCTTCAAGACTGTCACCAACATAAATAATTTCCAGTCTTTCTTTCATGAATGCACTTCGGCTAGGATCGATTTTAATCGAACTTATCAATGCAGTGGAAGGTACATCAAAACCGAAAAAAGATCTCATTTCGAGCATACACAGATCATGCTCATCAGTATGTTGCGTATATGTGTATAGAAAGTTCGAATCGTTCACTCATTTCCCATCCTTCACTGCGTATCATCCATAGCCTCAACCAAATTAAATATAAAATTGTACATTAGTTGTAGAATCTCTATAAATGACAATTCTTCACTAAATCCATCTACGTAGTCTAATGCAAAGTTCATATCCCAAAGTCCGTCTTCACTCGAAAACATCACACTGTATTTCGTGCCATCTCCATTTAAGTGTGTGTCGAGATATGCTTTCATATCATCGCCGTATTTCTTTTGCAATTTCAGTCCAAATAAAGCGGTATACGTTTCAAAAACTTCATCAAATTCAAGTACGACCGCATCGACTCGAATGACTTCAAAAGCACTTGATTCTAAGTAAACGAATTCATTCAGATGACTTTTTAAGTATAGAATATGCTCATTTAAAAAGGACTGATCTTCTTCACGAATTAAATTTTCCGTTTCTTTAACACATCGTTCGATAGCACTGAATTTAAAGTCTTTCTCAACAACTGTTACATCACTAGGTATCAATTGATGCTTCTCTACATACTGTTGATCAATTTCAAATAACTCAATTTTACTATCAAGCGTATTTTCTGTAATATACTTATCCATCTGTTTTTTTAACACAATCAGTCATCTCCTTCATTGAAGAGAAATTAAAATGGTATCCTCTTATATAGTAGTATATCCTAAATTGGACTGTTCGGCTTCGAATTTGTAACTGGCTTTATGTGTGATTAATACAACAGAGGCTTATAAGAAATAACTAATAAGTTGAAGAAAACTGAATTAATATGGTTGAGATTATTAGCGTTGACAAAGTGTCAATGCATCTATACAATTCATCATGTGCGAACTGTACTAATACATACCTAGTATTACAGACAGGAGCATCACCCATGACGGCAGACAAGTTTAGAACAATTTGTTGACAGTCTGAAAGTACCTTTGACTCATTTAGTTGAAGATTCTGGTTTCACGGTTAATGAAAATGGTTCGAAACTGCTTCTAAGAAATTGAATCTCCTGAAACAGGTTAGCATATATATGACTCTCAATTGCAGATCTTTCCAATAGGTTACTTGGACGACGCGATTGCTGTATAATTAACGATGAATGCTTTATCAAATAACTAACAAACAGGTAAATGATAGGTGGATCTATATATGAAAAGAAGCGATAGAAGAAAAAAGAAACATAAAGGGCTCAAAAAGTTCTTTTTAGTAGTTGGATTGTTGGTGTTACTAGGAATTGGCTATGGGGTTTATCAATACTCTAGCGGTTTGTCATTAGCAAACAGTGGCATGCTAAATGATGATGAAACAAATTTTGATGATTTCGAAGGCGCGGATTCACAATTTGGAGAGATTAATGTCCTGTTAATGGGAAGTGATGCTCGAGGCGATGAGAAGGATGCACGATCAGATTCTTTAATGATTGCTCATTACAATCAAACAACGAATGAAGTGAAAGTCGTTTCCATTATGAGAGATACATATGTGGAAATTCCAGGTCACGGAAAACAGAGAATAAATTCTGCGTTTTCAATTGGAGGTCCGGAACTTGTTAGAAAAACGATTAAGCAGAATTTTGATGTAGATGTTCAATACTATGCAATCGTTGACTTTTCGGGATTCCCAAAAATTGTAGATGTTATTGCTCCTGACGGAATAGAAGTGGATATACCATATGCAATGTCTCATGGTATCGGAATGACACTACAGCCGGGAAAACAAGTTTTATCTGGTGAGCAGCTGTTGGGATATGTCCGTTTCCGTCACGATATCAATAGTGATTTTGGGCGAGTAGAACGACAACAAGAAGCATTGTCTAAATTGAAAGAACAAGCAGTGAGTGTTCATAGTTTAATGAAAATACCTAAGTTACTTGGAGTTGTAAATCCTTACGTTGAAACAAACGTTGATAACAGAACGCTACTAACGATTGGGAAAGGCTTACTCAAAGGTAAATCTAAAGAGATGGAGTCGTTAAGAATTCCTGTTGCAAATTCGTTTGAAAATGAACGTGTTGACGTGGGAGAGGTTCTTAGTATTGACTTTGAAAAAAACAAACAGGCACTACAGGAGTTCTTATCATCAGAAGGCAATACGGATGACACAACGCTAGATGAAAGTGAACCTGAAGATAACAAAAATGAGTACAATCAATAAAAAGTTGAATAGAAAGTTAAATCGGAAAACGCGCATGTGTTATTAACACGTGCGCGTTTTTTTGCTTTAGTCCTTAGACGTTTTTTCAAATCATCAACGTTTTTATTACTTCCCGTTAGGCTTTATTAAATACGTAATCGATAAAAATGGGATTGAAAATATACTCATTTCATGTTGGGCACTCAATTTACTGTCTTTCCTATCACTAACGGTAAAATCCTCCGCGATGGGAAGCTTGAACGGTTGATTGGCGAGGAAAGATAGATAAATCCCCGCATCCGATTCACAAGAATGAGGCTTGCTGGTCAGCCGCAAATCGTTCTCACTCTGATGCAGTTCCAAGATCCCGGTCATCGTTGAAAATGGTAGCGGCAAGGCAATGTTCATGTACATTCGACCTGCTGTACTATGCTGTGAATAAAGTGCGATGAATGTAGTGTCATTGCCGATTTTACGGACCCACGCCCTTACATTATCTCTGCCGTCCGCTTCATCCTGAAGTGCAATTACATTCCCGGTCATTTTAACTTGTCTACCATGAAGAGGCAAATTGATTTGTTGGGTTTTTCTGCTTATAAACGCGTAAAGAACGGCAAACGGTTTAAACCAAGAATGCCAGTTAATCGTTGCGAATAACTGGTAGTCATTGGTGTTTTCATAGAAATCAATGATGCGAGGGGATATCGTCTCGCATTGAATAAAAGGCTCGTAAACCTTCATGTCGTCGACAAGTCCTTGATGTTTTTCACGCAATCTGCCTTCGAGAACGTGTTCACCTATAACCCGATTCCCTCGAATACGACTGACGGGGAAAGTGGGGGGACGAAAATTTGTACCGGGAACTTGTAAAGACCAACCGAAAATACCAAATAACGCAAATACCACACAGTTCAACACGCCATGAAAACGAAGCATGAATTCAATGTTCACGGATGTCAGCCCAAAGCCATTGCCAAGGGCATATAACAATGAAAAGATGATTGTCACTCCGAGCGCGCCAAACGATATACGAACGAGCCACTTTTGTATTTTATTTGCGAATGTTGTTTTACAAGCAATTATAATGAAGCCACCTAAACCAATAATGTATAATCCGACAGACAGTAGCTCAATCCACCTGGAAAATGTAATACCAATCGCAACAATCAGCGGTGATACTAAAAGAATTAAACAGACAATCCCATAGATCCGGGGTTTATAAAGTCTTCCCAGTAAACCGATGAAAATCGGCAATAAGAATGCAGAGTAGTGAAAATGTATGGCAGTCAACCACGTAATAAGAGGACTGAATCCAGTGTCAATACCAGTCACATAAGCAAAGAACCAAGCCCCGCCAAGCGAGATGTAAACAAGCCCCGCATCAATCGCGAACTCTTCCGAATGCGTGAATCCCCTATTTATAAATCGCGACAAACCATACAAAGCGATACTTATCGTAAACACTAAATATACCGCCGCTAGCAGACCATTCCACTTTGAATCTGGTATTATTTGCAACAGCGCTACTGCTAAATAAGCGGGAATCGCAAAATAATAATAATGCTTAGAAAACCACTCATTCTTAGTCATAATGAGACGCAATGCAAACGGGACGTAAACGAGCTGTGCAATCGTGAGCATTAGAAAAGGCCACGGATCCTCACTGAAAACAACCACGATGATAAATAAAACACTATGTATACTTGCAAACTTAAGTATTGACATCAGCGGAAAACGCCCCTTTATACGAAAATACGATTCCAATCAGGGGGTTTCTAACCGTAACATGAATTTGGTAAAGGCCTAGTTCATCGTCGAACCTTTCTGTCACGGTTGCAAGCCCTTGAAAAATCCGTGGTAATGGAATTTCGATCTTTCCTAGAACAAGCCGCTGGCGTAGTGATGTAATCGTCAAACTTCCGTTAGTTGCTACTTGGAAATCCAAATCGGCATAAATGAGGTACGGTTCACCCAGGTAATCCCGGATGACAAGCCGTCTTGCATCAAAACTCATAAGCGCGTTAAAATAACGTCTTTTTTTATCGAAATGAAAAACACGTTCCCAGTGCACCTGGCTTTCGCCATTCTCCGCAACAAACGCCTTATTCGTTATTGTAAATGGAGTGTTTATGCCTCTTTCCGGAAAAAGCAGTTTCCATCTAACACCTGCCTTTAAAACCGGATACAACCACTTAGGTCCGCCACCGATTTCTTTCATGACGCCGGATGCTTTAAATGTAGCACCTGTCCGTAGGTCATACCTTTTTTGCAACATGGGATGCATCCGGTTGAAATTATCACCCAATACTTGTCTGAAAATCGACATAAAGTCCACCTCACCTTTTTCGTTTACAGCTTCTTGCCGAAGGCATATCTTTACTCATGAGCAAGCCAATCAGTGAAAGAACAATCAGTGACATATTGAATGTCACAGGATTGAAAGGATGGATTGCTGTTGCCGGTACAGCAATGATCGCCGCTATTGTAAGCAACGGGAATAACAGTAGCTGCAATGTGAATAAATGCCTCTTATTGCGATAAAATAGCCAACTAATCCCGAACAGCACTTCTGTAATTCCAATTAAAATTATTGATGTCGTAATTCCTTTCTCTGATAAAACTAAAACGCTTCCGACCATCGCCCTTTCTTCTATGTGCATCCCGATAAGCTTCGGAACAAGACCTTGATAAATCCAAATGAAAGCAAACAATAGCGACATTAAATAGGTACTGAAAAATCGCAAATACTGGGAGCGGGGGGCTTCGTCTCGCTCAAGCCACCGCTTCAACACATCGAAACTAAGTGCAGTCGCCCAACCAATAACGGGGCGGAATGCGAGTTTATCGGCAACTTCGCCGGCACGACCAAAATTAACGTCGTAATCATACTGAGTCAAAAATTTCACCCCGTCTTTCTGGGGTTCGTATTTCCAAAAACCACGTCCTTCTCGGATAGGGGATATCCATTGCTCCGTTCCGAACTGAAGGGATGAGGATCGCGTACCGTCTTCTTTATGGAATGATCCAACACTTTTTCCCCATCCTTTAACGTATATGAAAGGCCCGACAGTCCTTGAATAAACGAACTCTTGGGGCTTACCTTCTTCTTTTGGCAAATAGGTAATGGAAGAGAAGCGAAGATCCTATTGTTCATGCATGTTCGGTTGTTGCGAGGCGTTCCACACTTTCTCAATATCCGTCTGAATCGGTATTTCAACGTAAATTGGCTTTCTTTTCACCATCTTCACCTCTCTACTTTTTCGTCTAGCAATCACGTAAACAGTTTCTCTACTATCATAAAGAATGTGGATTGCTGATGTTGCTTTTCACACCCTTCGACATAGATGCTAGGACGTCCGCTACCACTAATCAGCATAAGCCTTCTTGTATAAGTTATCACGGTTTGGGAAAGATTGATAATAACCGTATGCAAAAATAGGAAGGTGGTAGTGATGAGTTTTTCGGAGAGTGAAAAGAATGGTCTTACTAATGAAACATCCATACAAAACAATAATGTACTTCTTGACGCAATTAAGAACAAGCTTGATGAAGTAGAAGATGCCGTATTTAAAAACATTCAAACTGCCGATGAACTTGTGACAATCATTTATCTTAGTTCGCTTATCGAAAAACTTACTCTACACAGAACTGTTATTGCGCCATTGTTAACGAATAAAGAAGACCTATTGAAATCTGCCGAAGTACCTGAGAAAGTCAATATTTCTAGCATTTTATCTTCCATCACTGAAGGGAACACGATTGTTTATTTTCAAACAAAAAATCTTTTCGCAACTGTGAATACATATAGCCCACCAACTAGCTCAATCGCTAATTCAGATACCGAATCAACGGTCAGCGGTCCCCGGGATTCATTTACTGAATCTCTACAAACAAACCTATCCCTCATTAAAAGACGGATACAGAATACTGGCTTAAAAAATCGCGACTTTATTATTGGGACAGAAACAAATACTAAAATTTCCGTTTTGTATATCGATCACATTGTAAACGAGAAGAACTTGACCAAGGTTATTAACAAAATTGAAGCGATTGACTATAGGGGTTTTGATGATATCACCATTTTAGCCCAGTTGATGGAAGACCATCAATTCTCTCCATTTCCTCAATACCAAGTAACCGAAAGGCCTGACATGGTAACAAGCTCTCTAATTGACGGAAGGGTTGTTATCATGATGAACAACAGTATAGGCGCAATGATCTGTCCGAGCTCTTTTCTTGGCTTTTTCATGTCCCCGGAAGATTATTATAACCGTTGGACGACAGCCACATTACTTCGTTGTATCCGTTTTTTCGGTTTCTTCTTAACCATAATGCTAACTCCTTTTTATATTTCTGCTCTAACTCACCATCCAGAAATGTTACCTTATGAAGTGTTGAAAAAATTACAAGAATCAAGAAGCCAGGTTCCATTCCCACCAGTCGTTGAAGTTCTTTTTATGGAACTGGTTATTGAAGTACTAAGAGAAGCAGGATCTCGGATGCCGACCAAAATCGGGCAAACGATTGGTATTGTCGGTGGTATCGTTATTGGCACAGCAGCTGTTGAAGCAGGTCTTGTCAGCAATATATTGATTGTGTTGGTAGCCATTTCAGCATTGCTCTCATTTTTACCGCCAAGTTTTAAAATGAGTAATGCAAGTCGCTTTGTTCGATATATTTTTATCTTATCGGCGGGTTTCTTCGGTTTATACGGACAAATGATAGCTTTTGCATGGCTTATTTTTCATTTAGTGAATTTAACATCTTTAGGAACCCCTTTTATGTCACCGGTAATCCCTAGAAAGTGGACAGACCTTCTGGACAGCATTGTTTTGGCGCCACCTTCCTTCCGAAAACATAAAAAGGGTGTCGCAACTGCAGAAAGCAAAAAAGTACTCCCTGAAGACGGAGAGGAATAGGTTATGGATCAAAATAAAACAAAGGTATTGAATGGATACCATGTCGTCTTTCTTGTCCATCTTGTGATGAGCGGCACCATCTTATTAACTTTGCCGAATTTACTAAGTCCGGTAGGCTTTAGCCAGTGGTGGTTCCCGCTCCTGTTCGGAGTTATCGCAAACCTGTTACTTATTCCGATGATTTGGATTGCCATTAAATACAGTCATCATAATTTGTTCGCGATTCACGAGTTATTGCTTGGCAAATGGGTAGGGAAAAGTCTCAATGGAATTCTGATTGTATATACAGCGTTGATTTTGGCGTCTTTTATTGAGGGGTATTTAGACCTAATACAAGTTATTGCACTGCCGGATCGGACAATAATTGGGCCTTTAATCATTTTCATGCTTTTGCTCGTTTACATTGTCAGCGGCGGCATTAAATCAATCGCCCGATTTTGTATCATTAGTTTTTTCCTGGTAGTTTGGATTTTATTTTTTTTGAAATGGGCAATTGGTGAAGGAGACATTAAACATATTCTGCCTCTTTTTAACTTTACTAAACAGGAGTTTTTCACAGCAACAAAAAATGGATTTATAGCAATGTCCGGTTTTGAACTAATCCTTTTTTATTTTTCGTATATTATCCAGCAGAAAAAAGCATTTAAACATGCCTCTTTGGGCATATGGATGACCGTATCCTTATACCTCTTGACCGTCTTTACGAGTGTCATCTATTATTCCGAATGGCAACTTGAACATGTGATGTATCCAGTTTTATATTTGTATAACGCGGTTACTCTTCCTTTTCTTGAGCGAGTTGATGTTTTTGCCATATCACTGTGGGTTTTTCTAATCCTGACGACCGCGGCTGCATTTTTATGGGTTGCAAAAAAGGGGTTGGATTCAATACGAGCAAAAGAAAAAAAGAGTCATTTATACATTATAGCTATTGTTGTATTTATCATAGTAAGCATTCCGTTACCGAAGGAATTCCAAAATAGACTATATGAAGGTATTTATTACATCAACTATGGATTTATAATTTGGCCGATTTTCTTGTGCATCATTCATTTACTGAAAACAAGAAAAGAGGTTGTTACATGAAACGGTTTATATTCTTCATATTCCCAACATTATTGTTGTGTCTAGCCGGTTGTACGCAAGAAAATCGTTCAAATTCCGTTGAGGACTTATCGATGATCAGCAGTATTGCCTTCGATTACATCAGTGAAGATGAAGTAAGGATGACGGTGTCGATTCCACAAGCAACAGGCGATTCACAAGAAATTACTCAAAACTATTCAGTCAATACATCCTTAATCCAGAAAGGGTTCATCGAGATTTCCACGCAGGCGGGTAAAATGATTTCCTTAAACCAGCTTCGAACAATATTATTTAGCGAGGAGTATGCGAGGAAAGGCGATGTAATAAGGACAGCTAAACATTTTTACCGGGATCCAACCGTTGGAAATAATATTCGTCTTGCTATCGTGAAAGGCAGTGCGGAAGAAGTATTGAAAGCTACTTTCCCTGACATCCCAAGTATAAATATGTATTTATATGACTTGTTACAACCCAAAATGCATACAGCATTTAGTCCCTTTACAACGCTTCATGACTTTATTAATTCAGCAACGGATAAGGTGTCTCATTCATCTATGCCTTATTTGGAGAAAAAAGAGGATTCGCTTAATATTGAAAGTGTTGCTTTGTTTGACGTCGGAAAAATGCTTGAAACAATCCCAAGTAAACAATCTTCGCTTATCCAAGCGTTAAAAGGGTTGGACAAACTTGCCCCGATTGATATTACCCTTGAAAAGGGCTCAGATAAGGAAGAACTACATATACAATTGATTGAAAGTAAAGTAAAGATTAACAGTAATAAAAAATTGGATTCTCCACAAGTGTCCATTCGCATTAAATTACAGGGTTCCCTGATGGAATATGAGGGGGACAAAGAATTAAGCAAAAAGAAAGAGCTTGAAGTGCTGCAGAAGGAAATTAGCAAACATGTTGAAAAGGAAGTAGAAGACCTCTTAGAAAAACTTCGGAAATTAGAAGTTGACCCTGTCGGTTTCAGTGAATATTTCAGAATGTATCATAAAGGGAAATGGAATGAAAAGTTAACTCAAAAAGTAATTGCGTCGGTAGATTACAAAGTAAGTGTAGATTTCAAACTTCTTAATACAGGGGTTTTAAAATAAGTTATTAAATTGATGATTTAACGAGCGTAACGATGGGTTACGCTTGTTGAAATTGTGAAGTGTAGAGAAAACCCGAACTATTAGCTGTTTCATAATACTTCTTGCTAAATAAGCAATTATGAAATATAATTCATATTTATACATATTTATGCATAAAGGATTTTGAAAATGAGTGCTTGTAGTATAAAAAAGGAGTGGCAGAATACATGAAACTTTGGGGCGGGCGTTTTACAAGTCGTGCAGATGAAATAATGGAGAAGTTTAATACATCGTTACCTGTAGATCACAGATTATATAAAGAGGACATTGCTGGTAGCTTGGCGCATGTCACAATGTTAGTGCATTGTGATTTATTAACACCGGAAGAAGGGGAGCTACTCGTAAACGGTCTCCAATCGATTTTGAATGACATTGAAACAGGTACCATTAAAATTGAAGGCAATTACGAGGATATACATTCATTCGTAGAAATGCATTTAACAGAACGTATTGGCGAGACTGGAAAGAAACTGCATACAGCACGCAGCCGTAATGATCAAGTTGCAGTAGACATGCGCTTATACGCAAAAGGCAAGGCGGCGGAAGTGATGGACAATCTTCAAATGCTCATCGATTCGTTGTATGAAAAAGGTGCAGCAAACAATGTAATCATGCCTGGCTATACGCATTTACAGCGTGCGCAAGTCGTAACATTCAACCATCACTTAGGTGCGTACGCTCAAATGTTCAAAAGGGATAAAAAACGTGTTGGAAACGCAATCGAAATTTTGGATGAAAACCCATTAGGTTGCGGGGCTCTAGCTGGTACAACGCATAATATTGATCGTGAAGTGACAACGGCTTTATTAGGTTTTGCAAAACCTGTGGATAATTTCCTTGATGGCGTTAGTGATCGTGATTACTTACTTGAACTAATGTCGAATTTCTCTATACTGATGATGCATTTAAGCCGATTGAGCGAAGAACTTATATTGTGGAGTAGCCAGGAATTCAAATTCATCGACATGGCAGATGCGTATTCAACGGGAAGTAGCATCATGCCACAAAAGAAAAATCCGGATGCGGCAGAATTGATCCGCGGGAAAACGGGGCGTGTCTACGGCTCTCTATTTTCACTGCTAACGACTTTGAAAGGGCTACCTTTGACATATAACAAGGACATGCAGGAAGACAAAGAGCAATTTTTCGATGCACTTGATACTGTGTTGGATTGTATAGAAATTATGTCGAAAATGATTGACACACTTCAAGTAAATGCGGATAACATGAAAGCAGCGATTAAAGCTGGTTTTCTGAATGCCACAGAAGTTGCCGATTACTTAGTGAGTAAAGGGACAGCATTCCGCGACGCTCATGAAATCGTCGGGAAATTGATTATTTACTGCGAACAACAAAAGAAAGCGATTGAGGATTTGACAGTTGAAGAGTTGGCGAAGTTCAGCAATCAGATTACGGATGATATCTATGATTACATTGACTACGAAAACATCATTTCAAAAGGGAATAAGCACTTGATGAAGCAAGTGGGGAAATGAAAGAAGGGACTGTCTTATCCAGACAGTCCCTTTTTGTAATATAAAGTATCCCACTCGTTGATACGCCAAGAATAGCCAGTAAATAACTTGATGTCACGCTGGGCACTACATGTATAGCCGCTATTTATTTTTTCGGTAATCTTATGGTGATTGTTCATCCGTCGCTCTCCAAAGACAATAGTAAAAGTAGTTCCGAAGCTTTTCGGGACGAAAGAATAGATCGCTTCTTATATGGAGAGGGGCGGTCAAAGATACAATTTTGACCGCTCAAGCCTTCTAATAAGGTATCTCTATAATTAGGAGAATCTATTAGAGCATAACAAAGAATACAATATACAACGTGCAAGAGTGCCCGAAATTGCATCTTCGGGCACTTACACTCTCTATTGGAAGTCATCTATTCTTTTTTTCCTAAGCAATCGCATTTTTCACTTGAATATTGTAGGAACGCGACAGGTAATTAATCATAACAGTATGTCCGAAAAGAGTGTGGGTAGAAGTGACAGAGTCACTTCTACCCACACATGCCCCACGGTAAAACTGTCGTGATTAATTCACCGAAAGCGTGCCGAAAATAGTCTAGTCAAAATGGCAGTTTTTAAGTCCTACTCGCCCGTGTTTTATGCCGAAATTGGTTAATCCACAGACAAGTTATAGCATAAGTTTCATGACCAGGAATCGCGTCTAAGTGGGTACTTAGCGCTATTACCCCATTATATTGTAGCCGGCATCTACATAAATAATTTCACCAGTTACGCCGCGGGATAGGTTGCTTAACGTGACCAGTGTCATCTCCGCTACTTCTTCTTGTGTTACGTTACGTTTCAAAGGAGCATTCTCTTCAATTTGAGTCAAAATTTTATTGAAAGAAGCGATGCCTTTTGCGGATAGTGTCCGAATTGCACCAGCTGAAATTGCATTGACACGGATATTATCTTTTCCAAGGTCAAACGCCAAATACTTAACAGATGCTTCAAGCGAGGCTTTCGCAACTCCCATTACATTATATCCGTCAAGCACACGCTGTGCCCCCAAGTAACTCATCGTAACGATAGAACCGCCTTCCGTCATAAATGGACGAGCTTCTTTTGCCGTTGCAATAAGTGAATAAGCGCTTGTATCCTGTGCAAATGCAAATCCGCTTCTTGTCGTTTCTACAAAGTCGTTTTTTAAATCCTCAGCATGGGCAAAAGCAAGTGAGTGGACCACTCCGTGAATTGTACCGACTTCTGCGCCGATTGTACCGAACGCTTCATGGATACTTTCATCCTCGTTTACATCACACTGCACAATCAGTTTTGCCTCGTAACCCGCCGTACCTAACAGCTTTTCAAGTTTAGTGAGTGAACGCTCTTTCCGGTATGTGAAAATCACGTTTGCACCGACTGTGAAAAGTGTTTTGGCCACTCCCCAAGCAAGACTCCGTTCATTCGCCACACCCATTACCACAATATTTTTTCCTTTTAGTTTCAATAAATCTTCCATAGTAACCTCCTGATTAGGCAAGTGTAATTCAATGCCTATTATTAGTACCAGATGCTAAGTGAATTATAGCATATCTGTTTCATTCGTGTGAATAACAAAAATAATAAATGAAAACGCATTCAATAATGTAACTCACGAAATAAATAAAAATACAGTTGACTTTATAATTATGCATACATATAATAAGCTTAACTTACAAACAGGAGTGATTGTCATGAAGGTAGGAATCATTGGCGCTTCAGGGTATGGTGGACTAGAGCTCATCCGGCTACTGCACAACCATCCTGAAGTTGAAAAAATTGAATTATTCACATCATCTAAAGAAGGAATTGTCTTTTCGCATAATTTTCCGCATCTAATGAATATATCCGATCAGCCACTCCAAAAAATAGAGTACGAAAAGTTAATGGAATTCGATGTCGTGTTCTCGAGTGCACCTGCGGGAGTCGCAAGTAAGCTTCTTCCTCCGTTACTAGGGAAAGGACCTCGCCTGATCGATTTGTCTGGAGACTTCCGTTTAAAAGATTTAGCTCAATATGAGCAATGGTACCAAAAAGAACCTGCACCGGCATCCGCGGTTGCGCATAGTGTATATGGTCTGACCGAATGGAATACTGATGCAATCAGACAAGCGCAACTAATAGCTAATCCTGGTTGTTATCCTACGGCGGTTCTGTTGGCGCTCTTGCCTTTACTCAAAGATAACTTGATTGATGCAACTCAATTAATCATTGATGCAAAAAGTGGTGTGTCTGGGGCAGGCAATACACCCAATAAAATGACCCATTTCAGTGAAACGAATGAAAATACAGCCATCTATAAATTGAATCAGCATCAGCATATACCAGAAATAGAGCAGGCATTTTCGATGTTTGCACAAGAAACAGCGCCCATCACTTTTAGTACACATCTAGTTCCGATGACAAGGGGAATACTCGCGACAATCTATGCACCCGTCATGGAAGGAATTACGGAGCAACAACTCGTGGATTGCTTAACGACAACCTACGCTGATCATCCATTTGTCCGAGTTATGCAAGAAAATGGAAAGTTCGGTACCAATCAAGTATACGGATCGAACTATTGTGATCTCCTCGTGAAAGTTGATCCGCGGACGAACAGGGCAACCATCGTATCTGTCATTGACAACTTAGTAAAAGGGGCAGCAGGGCAAGCCGTTCAAAATATGAACGTACAATTTGGTCTCAAAGAAATAACCGGTCTTTCACTTGTCCCGGCATTTATTTAACCTAGGGGGTATATTATGACGACAACAGCAAGAGCATTAAAACGTTTATCAGGAAATAATATCTCGTCCCCAATCGGTTTTAAAGCGACGGGGCTTCATTGTGGCATAAAATACAAGAATAATGATTTGGCTTTACTAGTCAGTGAAGTCCCGGCAAGTGTTGCGGGTGTTTTTACAACAAATGCAATTCAGGCAGCACCATTGCTTGTTACGAAAGAAGCGATAAAACAAACGGGAAAAATGCAGGCAATCATCGTGAATTCAGGAAACGCCAATGCCTGCACAGGAAAACAAGGGTTGCTAGATGCACGTCTAATGCAACAAAAGACAGCAGAAAAACTTGGAATCGCTCCTGGGTTAGTCGGAGTAGCATCTACTGGAGTTATCGGTGAAATAATGAAAATGGAACCCATTGTTAAAGGGATTCCAAAACTTCAACCAAGTTCTGCATTAGAAGGATCTATTCTATTTTCTCAAGCGATTTTAACGACAGATACAGTTACAAAAAATACTGCATACAGCACGGTAATCGACGGCAAGAAGATTACTCTTGCGGGGACAGCAAAAGGATCGGGAATGATTGACCCGAATATGGCTACGATGCTTGGTTTCATTACAACTGATGCCAACATTGAATCGGTTCATCTGCAAGCAGCTCTTAAAACTGTAACAGACGTAACGTTCAACTCAATTACGGTGGATGGCGACACCTCTACAAATGATATGGTACTAGTTATGGCGAATGGGTTAGCAGGAAATAGTGCGCTGACACCATTACATCCCGACTGGGAACTGTTCGTTAATGCATTGCACGCAGTATCCCAAGATCTTGCAAAAATGATAGCTAAGGATGGAGAAGGGGCGACAAAGCTCATCGAAGTCGAGGTATCAGGTGCAGTTTCGGATGCTGAAGCAAGAAAAATTGCCAAAACAGTCGTTGGGTCACCACTTGTAAAAACAGCCATTTTTGGTTGTGATGCGAACTGGGGAAGAATTATCGCGGCTGTCGGGTATAGTGGTGCAACACTAGATCCAAATGCCATTAAGATTAAGATGGGATCAACAATCGTAGTTGAAAACGGTGAACCTGTTCCTTTTTCTGAAGCACAACTATCCGGCTATTTGAAAAAGTCGGAAGTGAAAATTACAGTCGACCTTCACCAAGGCAACGGTCATGGGTTGGCATGGGGGTGCGATTTAACATATGACTATGTCCAAATTAACGCAACATACCGATCGTAAACGAATTGTTATTAAGCTAGGTGGCAGTATGCTTGAAGGATTGAACGAAGCCTTTTTCAATAACTTTAAACAACTGCAGGAAACAGGACATGAACTGATACTGGTTCATGGAGGGGGTCCTTTCATTAATAATGAATTGGCCAAAAACAACGTATTGTCCTCCGTGTTAAACGGTATTCGGGTGACATCGAAAGAAGCGGTAGGAATTATTCAAATGACGTTGGTGGGTCAAGTTAATCCAGCCCTTGTCCATCAATTAAATAAAGGCGGCATCGATGCGATAGGTATGAGTGGATATGACGGAAAACTACTTATATGTACAGTGCTTGATGAAGAGGTGTATGGATCTGTAGGGGAAATTCAGCATGTCCGAACAGAACTTCTGGAAAATATTCTAGCAGCAGGGCTTGTACCGGTTATTTCATGTATCGGTGCGTCAGAGGACGGTGCTCCGCTCAATATCAATGCGGATACGGTCGCTAGTAAAATAGCATTTGCGATGAAGGCGGACAGTCTTCTCCTCGTCACGGATACTCCAGGTATTCAAATAAAAGGAATTGTCCAAGAAAAAGCATCACAAATAGAAATAATGCAGTGGATTGAAACAGGAGAGATTTACGGAGGCATGTTACCGAAAGTGGAAGCTGCACTTGATTGTTTACATGCAGGCATTCCGTCCGTACAAATTGTCGGTCAGCAACTAAAAGGAACTGACATTAAATACGAGGGGGCATTCATTTGAGTACGTTATTTAATAATTACGCGCGACGTTCTGTTCATCTTGTAAAAGGAAAAGGGACAATCGTCACTGATGACAAAGGGAAAGATTATCTCGATTTTACAAGTGGAATCGCAGTCGTCAGTTTAGGCCATGCAAATGAAAAACTTGTCGAAGCCGTGAAACTGCAAAGTGAGAAACTATGGCACACATCAAACTTATTTGAAAGTCCTGAACAGGAAAAACTAGCGGCTAAACTTGTGGAAGGAACTCCTTTTAGCCACGCTTTTTTCTGTAACAGCGGCGCTGAAGCAAACGAAGCAGCCATTAAATTGGCACGTAAACATACACAGAAAAATGTCATTATTACTTTTGAACAATCCTTTCACGGACGTACATTTGGCGCAATGTCCGCAACTGGGCAACCTAAAGTTCGCGAAGGATTTGGCCCGTTGTTGGAGACATTCCGCATTATTCCTTACAATGACGTAGCGCAATTGGAAGCAGCGATTGACGGAGATGTAGCTGCAATCATGTTAGAAGTTATTCAAGGTGAGGGTGGCGTTCATCCAATCGAACCTGAATTTGCACAAAAAATAACGGAAATTTGTAAAACAAACGGAATTTTATTGATTGTCGATGAAGTGCAAACAGGAATCGGTCGATCGGGGACCCGTTATGCCAGTGAACAGACGGTTCTAAGACCCGATATTATGACACTTGCCAAAGGATTGGGAGGAGGATTCCCGATAGGGGCTATGCTTGGGTCAAGCGAGCTCTTCGATTCATTTGGACCTGGTACCCATGGCACAACATATGGCGGTAACCCACTTGCCGTTGCGGTTGCACAAACAGTCGTAGATATTGTTTTCGAGAAAGAGTTCTTGCAAGAAGTTAAAGACAAGTCAAACTACCTTGTTGAAAAGGTGCAGACGCTATTACCGGAGGATCAATTTTCAATTCGTGGTGCTGGATTGTTATTGGGGATTCAATGCCGTGAAGACGTGTCTTCATACATTCAACAGGCAGAAGAGGCAGGGTTACTGCTCGTCCAAGCAGGAAGTAACGTTATTCGACTTTTACCGCCTTTAACAGTTACATACGAAGAGATGGATAAAGCAGTGGATATTATTACTACCATTTTGCTAAGTGAAAAAGTGACAACAAACTACTAGCGTACTTGAATTAAAGTGTTCAGTGAAGCACTATTCAATTGACCTAGTCAAATTGTCTAGTAAGTTGACTAGATCAATTATTAATTTCAATTGACCTAGTCAATTATTCTGGTAAATTGACCTAGTCTGAAGGTACACCAAAAGGACCTGCTACTATATAGCGGGTCCTTTTGGTTTTCAACTAATTGCTAGGCCTTTTATACAGTTTAATGTCAATATTCTAAACCCTCGGAATCATATTGGATAAATATTGAAACTTATTTTGTGAAAACACTGTATAGTAAGAGACTTCATTAGATAATATACAGGAGGTAAGAAAATGACAGATAGTGAGAGAATCAATCTATTCATGGGTATTCGAAACTTCCGTGAAAAACAAGTAACCATAGGATTAACACTGGAAGAAGAAAAGTCATTATCTACATTATTAAAACAAATGGAAGAAGATATTGAAAAAGTACATAAAACAATATTGAACTATAACGATGAGCAAATGAAAACCCCCATAAAAATGGAGGCAATTCGAAATGTCACATTTGTTGAAAGTCCGGTCAAACAGAACTTAGTTGATAAGTTAATGAAAAAAGAGCCAATTATCTATTATAAACTTCAAGTGTCCAGTTGGGATGATCTTGACACTTATCAATTGCCGTATCACTTTGCGTTAGAAATGAAGAAATTCATCGAAGAGGTTGGATTAGGAAGTAAGTGGAATACCTTGTTGCCGGTAACCATGGAAATGTCACCAACTGAAAGTTTAGATAAAGAAGAAGTTGAATGGTTGAATTTACTACCCGATCCCAAATGGTGTTTAGCTGCTTTTAATGAAGTGGATGAGCTGGAGAAACGGGCACAAAGGCATAGCGAAGAAATGCATGAGAGCATTATATGGTTAAAAGAACAATGGCAAGATGGCTATCAGATTTACATTGACTTCACTGAAATGGAATTTATACAAATTCAGTAATAATAATTTTGTTGATGAAGTAGGCGGTTCTGATGAAAAAAAATAAGAAAAAGATAGAGAACGATTGGAAACGGATAGGATATGAAGTAGCGGGATTCATTTTTTTCATTTTTCTCATAGGGGTTATCATCATAAATTGGCAACGGAACGAGGACGTAAAAAAAGAACAATTGATGAATGCCACGATTGCGGGTGTTTTTGATAAAACTGCTGAAAAGTATTTGTTAGATGGATTGTCCTATATCGTACTTCTTAGGCCGCAGCTCTTGGAAAAAACGACACAAAACATTGAAGATGGCTATAAAGTTTCTGTATCTAAAAAAGAATTTGAAAGACTTGAATTTGGAGATAAAATCGACGGTTTTAATATTCAAGGTGTTTTTAACACGCAGAGGGAACTGGAATCTGAATATCGCGGTTTTTATTTCACGTTGTTCTTAGTCGGTATTTATCCAATGGGCTATATTTTATATTTATTGTTCAAATTTAAAGGGTTTGAAGCGTTTCTGGACAGACATGACTTCGGTTTGAGCATTATATTTAATATTATAACTTGGGGCGGCTTATTTCTAATGCTTGTATTTTGTTATCGCGAAATGACCGCAGACTTGAAAAATGGTTATGAAAAGTATTACGGGAAAGATTATATTGAAACCATTGCCACAATAACGGATCATTCTCTTGATCATGGAACTGGCAACGATCACCAGACCTATTATTATTTGGCACTTGCTTACGAAGACACAAATGGTGAACCAATTAATCTAACAAAAGAAGTAAAAAAGAACACATATCTTAAATACCGGGATGGCGTATTACCGATTAAATATAAGAAAGATAATCCATATAACGCATTCGCGCGGCATACAGAAGGACGAGATATACTAGACTTTCTTTTTACACCGGCATTTTTTATGCACTGTCTCATGATTGTACTGACTGCACTTATCAGTTACGCGCTATATTTGATGAATCGAAAACGAAAAACAGGAAGTTATTGGAGCTAATCAAATAAAAAGTGAAAAGTGTAACTTCTTCCAGTGAACTCGTCAAATTCGATTTGTTTGGTAGCTATTCAGCCCATGCAGATGAACACCAGCTACAGGAAGTCAGTAGCGGTAAAGAAGAAAACGCGACAAACTATATGAAATTTACAGGGGTTATTCAAGAAGCTGAAAAGGATGGAAAAAGACGCGGGTCACACTTGATAATGATAAGGGATTAATCATGATTTTGCGTATTAATGATAATACCCTGAAGTTTAACGGTGGAACAACAAAGCACCTTAACCTAGCGGATCTTAAAAAAGGGGCAAGCATCGAAGCTTATTATGATAAAAATAAACCGATGATTTTGATTTACCCAGCAACAGTCACTCCTGAAATCGTCCATGGTGAAGTGAAAATTGCTAAATTTGATAAAAAACTTCTTAGCTTAGATAACCAATTGAAATTGAATATCGGTGAAGATACAATTCTCTTAAATCAGCAAGGCAAGAAAATTAAAGAAATAGATTTACACGACAAAGAGTTAGCTATTTTCTATTCCGCAACAACAAAAAGTATACCGGCTCAAACAACGCCTACCAAAATCATTGCACTTGATTATATAACAGAGGAAATGGTGAAATTACAAGAACTCATTGCAGTAGATCATTACATGAAAAAGGGTACATAGATGATTTCACTTCGTAAAGTGACTGAGCATCTAGGTTATCATGTTCTATCTCAACCAAAAATCGGCGGTGTACTAGTTACACTTGGCAACAGCTCATTCACAATTCAACGCGGAGACAAAATGTATGGCTTTAACAAGAGCGTTGGTAAATTCGAAGTTGCACCTGAATTGAAAGTTATGAAAACGTACGTTTCAGAAGATTTTCTTGAACTATTAATTCAACACTAACAATCAAAAAGCGTGGCATATATAAAAAGTATGAAACGATGGGACTGCCCTTAACAAGGCAGACGTTTCATACTTTTTCTTTGCACTTTTATCAGGAAAGACTATGCGGAATTTTCTTTCTATTGTACTATTGAGTATAGAGTCTGTTAGTAGAAAAGGAGAATCTAAATGACGAAAAAATTTATGGTGATTTTTACCGCAATCCTCCTTATGTTTACCGCAATAGATACAGTTTTTGCTGCACCTTTATTCAAAGACGTTACAGACAAGCATGCATCGAAAGCGGAATTGGACTTTTTGGCGAAGCGAGGTATTATTTTTGCAAATCCATCGGAGAACTTTGGTGTGAATGAAGAAATTACACGCCTAGAAGCTTCGGCTATGATTATTAAGGCACTCGGTCTCGATACTTTGAATCGGCCGGATCCGAATTTCTCCGACGTTACTATTGAAGATGAGGGTTATGCCATCGTTGCAACAATGGCAGATGAAGGTATTATGAAAGGCAATGCAAGCGGAGAGTTCATGCCGAACAACAAGTTAACAAGGGGACAGATGGCGGCAATCCTAGTGAGTGCATTTAAATTGCAAGGTACTACTAAACATTCTTTTAAAGATGTCAATGCATCAAACTGGGCATCAAATTCTATTAAAACGCTATATGCCAATGAAATCACAGTAGGCTATCCAAACAATACTTATAAACCGACAGCCTTCATAACGAAAGCTAATTTTGCTGTGTTCCTTGCACGTATACTAAATCCCGAATTCAAAAAGAAACCTGTCTGTTCGAAGGTAGACAGTAAAAAAACTGCTGTTGTCAACGTTCAAGTGACAAACTTGTGGAAATCACCCAATAAAAACCGCGTAGTGGATCGGCCTTCTATTTCCAGTCCTACCGATATTCAAAAATGGGCTAAAAGTATGTCCGTAAGCCAAAAGTTATGGCTTGTAGGAAAGACGGATACGCAAGCTTTATACGGACAGGAAGTCGTTATTTTAAAAAGTAGTGGAAATTGGCATGAAATTGCTGTGAAGGATCAATATTCGCCCAGGAACAAAGCGGGATATCCCGGTTGGGTCCCGAAAACACACATAACTGAAACAGCTTCCAATTACACTGATTGCCAAATAGCAATCGTAGATACAAATATTGCCACTCTTTATAATGAACCCAAAAAAGCAAGCAAATTTATGGATATTAGCTATACGACAATTCTACCTGTCATAAAAGAAGAAGGAGACTGGATTCACGTTCAAACACCGGCAAGTGGGGTGAAGTATTTACGCAAACAAGATGTGAAAATCGTTAAAAATTTCGCATCAATACAAAAACCGACTCAAAAAGACATTGTCGATAGCGCAAAAATGTTCCTGGGTCTTCCATACATCTGGTCAGGCATATCAGGCTTCGGCTTCGATTGTTCAGGTCTTATTCATTCAGTTTACAAAAATCATGGCATTATGATTCCGCGCGATTCGTTTGTTCAGGCGGTAAACGGTACTCCTGTTGCCAAGAAAAATATGCAACCCGGAGACTTGTTATTCTTCGCTTACAATCAAGGAAAAGGGAAGGTGTACCACGTAGGAATGTATATCGGGAATAACCAAATGATTCATGCCCCGAATTCGAGCAGAAAAGTAGAGATTATATCTATCAATACACACCCATACAAAGTAAACTTTTCAGGGGCCAGAAGGTATTTAAAGTAACGTGTATTTCTGAAGATGTGATGGGGAAATAACAATAAAGCATCCTTCGGGGTGCTTTTTAATTTAAGGGGTTTATCGGAGTTAGGAGATAAAGAATAGCCAAACAGGACTCCAATTTATTCATTGGGTCCTGTTTTGGTGTATTTAGCTAAAACAAAGCAACATTCTGCTGCTTTTTATTGTTCTTTACTCTAAGTAAGTCCGCTAGCGTAATAACTCCCTTATCTTCAAGACGCTTCAATAATTCGATAAATAAATGAGCGGTTGTCAGGGCATCCCCTAGTGCGCGGTGTCGCTCAAATATTTGTGTACCAAATATCCGCGCGTATTCTTCCAAATCAAACTGATCCCATGATGGATTTAAATAATTGATTAAATCAAATGTATCAAAGGTAGAAGGCACTTCATATGTACATTTAACTCGCTGTAATTCTCTTTTTAAAACCAGAGTGTCAAAACTTAAATGGTGACCAATCCAACCCCCACTATTCGTATCTTTAAAGAATTGAAAGTAGCTTTCGATTGCTTCAAGTGGGGTAGGTGCATTGTCTACATGATGTTGTTCAATAGATGTCAACTTCGTAATATGTTCGGGTATAAGACGTGATGGTTTTACAAATGTCTGAAATACACTGTCAGTGACTACACTATTTTCAATATGGACAGCACCTATTTCAATCAGACGATCATCTGCAGAAATTGCAAATCCTGTCGTTTCAGTATCGAAGACGGTAAACGGCATATTTCTAAGCTTTGTATCTAGCAAAAATGATTGTTCCAGTTTATAGTTTGATTGTTGTTTTTTCCAAAACATAGCTTCCCCTCCAATTAATATCTCAAAATTATTTATAACTTTGCAAGTAAATGTGATTGCAAGGCGTGGACTGTTGTTAACATAGTCGTTAATTCATCCCGTTCCCATTTGCGAATCGACGCAAAGTGAATTTCAGTTGTAATAGATTCACCACGCAGATGCTTTTTCCATGATAGTCGAATCCTTGTTTTTAGGGCAATTTCATATGCATGACGAATATCATCTGCAAAACCAGCGGACAGTTCTCCTTCTTTCACCAGGTCGTCGACTAATTGCAGTGGCGTGCCGTTAATGATGTTTTTTTGTACACCCAATATTTGTAGGCAATGGTGCATGGGAAATAAAGCATGTTTTTTGATATCGAATATATCACGGTTACCCCTTGCTTTAAATAAAGCAAGAAAGGAATGATTAACTAGTGGTATGGGCCTATTCTGTTCCTGTTGCGCCATATAATAAAGGAAAGTTTGTGAGGATTTCAATTGTATTTGTACCATCCGGGAAAAGCGATTATTTAACGATGCATCTCCCATCAGAAAACGAAAAGATAAAAAATTATAGCCTAGTAAAATATCATCATCGGTTGCCTTCAACGCCCAACTCCGAAGTCTCTTCTGCCAATCGGAAATGGAACCGCGCCATAGTGACTCACTAGACATCATTTTTCCATCACATCTGGAAAAACCGGCATTCTCCATATGCCAAACTATCGCATCTCCAAGCTGTAAAAAATAATTATCTACTTGTTGTTTGTCTTTCTCATCTGGATTAGCATAAACAAGGAAATGATCTTGATCTGTCAACATGAATTGTTCTCCTCTGGCCCCACTGCCCATCTGATACCACGCATAAGGAACGGGTGGAGTGCCTTCACCTTGTACCTCCAACCACCGCACAGCGAGTTTCACACAATGTCGTGCGAGTCGGTCATATAACTTTGTAATTATCTCCAACAAGTGGATGGTAGAAATTTCATCGTTAATTAAACTCGATAGCACATCGTAAATTGCATTTTTTATTGCAGGTAAACTATCTATAGAAGAAGCCTCAATCGTTTTTAAGATACCCATCGATCCACGATCCCGTTTTGTAATCAAATTTGACAGTGTAACAACGCCAACCAGTCGATTATCTTCGACGACAGGTAAGTGCTTTACTCCGTACTTATAGAATGCCGACAGGACCTCGTAATAGTAATCATGACGGGAAATCGTATGAGGTTTTTTCGTCATTATATCTATGGCTTTCAGTTCACTATTATAACCTTGAGCAAGGACTCTTTGTACTAGGTCTTTTTCTGTTATGATTCCTGTTAATTGCTCTTTTTGATCAACTACTAGAATCGAACTGATTGAGTTATCAATCATGCTACGCGCTATTTGTCTTAATGCCGTATCTTCAGTAATAGTAATGGCAGGAGAATTCATAAAGTCCTCAACACGACGTACGTATGGCTCGCTTTCTCCCCACTCATCTGACAACTTCATTTGCTCACCTAAGGAAGCATAGACATTTGCCAGTCGTATAGACATACTTTTCAAAATAGCATCACGGACGTCAGTATCATCTATTCTCTTCTTCACGACAGAAATAGGAACCTGTAAGCAATAGGAATCTTCCAGTACTACCATTTCAAGATGATGCCAATCGAGTGGTCGACTTGACTCGCCTAGGTAATAAGCGATGTTTGAAAAACCGATTATCTCACCTTCCTGAACTTCTTCAATAGCATAGGATGTCTCATCATCACCAATTATGAATATTTCTGCAGAACCTTTTATGATAAGGAATAATCCTTCGTGGGGGGTTCTGAAGTAGTCCGTCTTTCCAGCCTTTTGGTAATAGGTGAGTTTGCATTCAGACATTAGTTCGCTAAATGCCGTGTCGGATAATCCTTTAAATAATAGCTGCTCATGTACTAACTCATAGATTACTTTTGTTCGCTGCTTATCATTCATTGTCATCACCTTCGTCTTTTGATAGAAAAATCTCCCTCATCTAATTAAAAATAGAGAGGGAGGACTTTTTTTATTACTTGATTAACGCTCAAGTTCTCTATAACCTGTTTCCGCTCTGAACTTCACTTCAGCATAAGAAACTTCATCAGCTTCGTGTTTTTTAGATGAAACGAGCGTACCAATAATTGCTGCTAAGAATCCTGCTGGAACAGAAATAATTGCAGGGTTCGCATAAGGGAAGAGTGGTTGTCCAACAAAGAACGCGGCTCCTTCAACAGGGTTAATAACACTTGGACTTACTGCAACCAGAACAAGTGCAACAATCAAACCGGTTAACATGGAAGCAACTGCACCTGTCGTATTAAACTTTTTCCAATAGATGGTGAATAGAATTGTCGGAACGTTTGCAGAGGCGGCAATACAGAATGCGAGTGAAACAAGGAACGCGACATTCAATTTTTCCGCACCAAGCGCTAAAAGAATAGAGAAAACAGAAACAGCAATTGCTGCGTATCTTGCGGCTCTAACTTGTTGTTTCTCTGTAACTTTACCTTTTTTAATAATTTCTCCGTAAATATCATGTGCAATCGCTGAAGCGCCTGACAATACAAGACCGGCAACAACTGCTAGAATCGTCGCGAAGGCAACCGCTGCAACGAATGACTCAAGTGCTGATCCCCCCAACACACCCGCTAACATTGGTGCGGCCATGTTTCCGGCAGCATTTTCGGCAATGATTGCATCTACGCCAACAAACTTAGCTGCACCGAAACCGAGGAAAATTGTTAGAACATAGAATATACCTATTATCCAAACCGCATAAATTACAGAAGAACGAGCTGTTTTCGCGTCTTTTACTGTAAAGAAGCGCATTAAGATATGGGGCAAACCAGCCGTACCTAAAACCAGTGCTATTAGGACGGATATTAGACCAATCGGGTCTTTATAGATTATCCCGGAATGTAAGAAGGCTTCACCATGTGGCGTAGCTGTTCTCATGGCGTCAAACATACCGATAAAGTTGAAGTTGAATTTTAATAGGACAAGGAACGAAATAACAATGGTACCTATCATAAGTAAAATGGCTTTAATAATTTGAACCCAACTTGTTGCAGTCATACCGCCGAATAGGACATAGATTGTCATCATTACACCAACGATTAGAACTGCAATCCAATAGTCGATTCCTAGAAGTAATTTTATCAGGGCACCAGCACCTACAAGCTGAGCCAGCATATAAAATAAAACAATCGTAATTGTATTTAATGCTGCGGCGCCACGAACTTTTCTTGCCCCAAAACGTGCACCAATCATATCTGCCATAGTAAACTTCCCTAGATTACGCAGTGGCTCTGCAATTAGAAACAAAACTACTAGATAAGCTGTCAACCAACCAATACTATAGTAAAAACCATCAAATCCATTTAAAGAGATTGCTCCTGCAATTCCTAGGAATGATGCAGCAGACAGGTAGTCTCCAGCAATCGCCATTCCGTTTTGCCAACCGGTTAATGATCCCCCAGCCGTGTAAAAATCACTTGCAGTTGTAGTTTGTTTGGCCGCCCAGTATGTAATCCCCAGTGTAAGCCCAATTACTGCAACGAATATTGCGATTGATATAATATCATCCACTTGTAAGTACCCCCTTTATTTCACAACATTTTTCTTTATAATATCTTCAACGTCCAAGTCGAAACTTTTCGCTTTATTCATGTAGATTGATGTAAATACCCATACCATGATGAACATGCTTAGTGAGTACACCCATGTCCAAGTCATCCAACCAATGGCACGATTCTCAAGAATGTTTGTATATCCTGTAAGAAGAGGCAGTGTAAAATAGGCAATAAAAAAGAAAATAATATACGGTGTAGAAAATATTCTTTTTCGTTTTACTAAATTTTTGAATTCAGGTGTATTGATGATTTTTTCATAATCCAACTTCACACTCGCTGGGTTATCTTTTGAACTTTTACTCACGATTTCATCCCCTTTTTTTAAAAAAGTATTTAAAACTTGTTGGCCATTGGAAATGTAACCTCCTTTTACATGAGAGCGTTTTCAAATTATGTAAAAATTGTTGTTAAACTAGTAAAATGTGAATAGTTTAACAGGAAGCTAAGTCCACATTACCAAATATTCTGTCAACGTACAAGTTATTTTTTCTAAATAATGAATTTTCTGATGCATCTATGCGATTAAAAAAATGAAAACTTACCGAATGAAGAGAAATTTGTCGATATAATTGTTGGAATAATGAATCCGATCGACCTGGAATTTGCTTTCTATTTGGTTGCTAGCCTAGAAAATCTTAGCGAAGGTAAAATACAGAGAGTCAAAGGACTACTATGTAACCTTTCAACATATTGATAGGAGAACGGTGAGGGTTAAGAAACGTAGGCTTATCAAGAAAATCTAAAAAAAATACCCATTATCTTCGTCAAGGAAGATGATGGGTATTTTTAAAAAAGGACTAACTTATTCTCCAGTTTCTGCAGTGAATTTACGTTGCCCAAGTTCTTTTTCATAAATATACAATGCGTTTTTATCTTCTCCGATGCGTTTCAGGTACTCGATATGTGTATCGAAGGCTGCTTCCTCTTCAACTTGCTCGTCCAAGAACCATCTCAAAAATGAAATCGTAGCATGTTCTTTTTCTTCCCAAGCTAGGTCCGTTAATTCATAAAAGTTCTTTGTAACTCCTTTTTCTTGTTGTAAACCTGATTCGAAAGTATCTAATACTGATTCAAATTCAATTTTTGGCTCAGACGTTGCGGAGAATTTTGCATGTAACCCGCGGTCATTCATATAGTTGTAAATCTTCATACCGTGAAAACGTTCTTCTTCGGCTTGTTGAAGATAATAATTGGCAAAGCCACTATAATTAGTGTGTTCACAATAAGCAGCCATTGCCATATAAGATTGTGCAGCGTCGAATTCATTGTTCATTTGCTGATTGAGTGCTTCTGCTAGTCGTTGACTGATCATATCCATCACTCCTTTTAATGTTAGGAAATACCTTCCTATAGCATAGCCTAATCTATCCTTTCAATCACGTATTTTGATTGAAAAAACGGAATTTTGTTGTATGAGGAATTTTGGTGGAGGAAAGACTAACTTATTGTTGAATCTTTGGGCAATGTATAATTGAGAATAAAAGCGAGTGCACGGCACCCCCCCGGGAATGGAGGAGGGAAGGTGTACGAACAAATTAAATGCGGACTTAAACTGATTAAGGATAAACAGGAGGAATAAAAATGAGTATTTTTGATGGAATAATGGGGAATGCATCTGAAATTGATGTTAGCAAAGTAGAGAAGGAAATGAAGGATTTACTTACACCAACTGAAAAAGTTGAGCATGCATATAAATCAATTAGAGATCTGTTGATATTTACGGATAAGCGTCTAATTCTTGTGGACAAACAGGGCGTCACAGGAAAGAAAAGTGAATATCATTCTATTCCATATAAAAGTGTTGTACATTTCTCAATTGAAACTGCAGGAACGTTTGATCTCGAAGCGGAACTGAAAATCTGGCTATCGGGAAGTTCTGCACCAATTCAAAAGAAATTTAATAAATCCTTGAATGTTTATAAAGTACAAAGCGTGCTAGCAGAATATGTTTTGAAATGAACTAGGTCAATTTAAGGTGACTAGTTCCTGATTTTGTGCTTGATAAAAAAACTCCTCATGTAGTTTAAACTGTACCCTGTAAGATGGACACTTTGAAAAAGTCCCTCTTA
>NZ_JBYHFQ010000023.1:0-69523 GCF_057669665.1 Sporosarcina sp. Y1004
CCCCAAAGGTTAGATTTTGACTCTAACTTTTGGGGTGCACAACATTTTCTCAAAGGTGGGTTTTTAGCGTGGAACGGTTTAGCGAAGTCCGTTATGATTATAAAAATAGATATGAAGGGGTATGGGATAGCATGAAACGTCTTACATTCCTAATTACAATGCTACTTACACTCAACCTTGGTTCGTGCTCCAACTCAGATGCCGGTATAAAAACGGAAATCCTTGTGGCTGCCGCTTCAAGCATGACACCTGCGTTAACGGATATTGCCGCCAAATTCGAAGAGACCAATAAAGATATTAAAGTTACGTTTACTTTTGGATCTTCGGGAAAACTTGCCCAGCAGATAAAAGGCGGTGCGCCTGTCGATGTTTACATTTCTGCGAACAGTACAGACATGGATATACTTGAGAAAGCAGATAAAATTGAACGAAACACGCGTGCAACAATCACAAAAAATACGTTGGTTGTCATTCAGCAAAAAGGTGGCGTGCATTCACTGTTGAATGCGGAGAATCCGTTAATGACTGAAGAGACCCACTTTGCCATAGGTAACCCGGATACTGTCCCAGCTGGAATCTACGCAAAGGAAGCACTTGTGAAAATGGGGAAATGGGAAGGACTTGAACCAACGTTTGTCTTCGGCAAAGACGTACGCCAGGTATTAACGTTTGTCGAAACAGGAAATGCCGAGATGGGCATTGTTTTTACAAGCGACGCAGAGTCGTCTGATAGAGTAGAAGTTATCTTGGAAATTGATCCGGCACTGCATTCTTCTGCTGATTATCCGGGCGCAATTGTGGCGTCTACAGAACAGCGGGAAGCAGCACATGCCTTTCTCGACTACATGAAGACACAGAAGGTCCAAGAGGTCCTGGTTGACTACGGATTTACAAACTAAAAGGGGGAATATAGCCAATGGGAGACATCAGTTACGGGCCGCTCATACTCTCGATTAAAGTCGCGGCCATCGCGACAATCATCGTCTTTCTCACGGGTACGTTCCTCGCGCACACATTCGCCAAGAAAAACTTCTTTGGAAAGACCATCATTGAAGCATTCTTCCTGCTACCACTTGTATTACCGCCGACTGTTGTCGGATTTGGACTTCTAATCCTTTTCGGTAAAGAGCAGCTCCTAGGGAAATGGTTGTATGAATATGCACAACTCCAAATTGTCTTCTCGTGGATTGGGGCCGTTATCGCTTCAACCATTGTCGCATTTCCACTCATGTATCAAAGTGCATCGGCTGCATTTAAACAAGTCGATGGGAAACTAGAAGCCGCAGCTCATACATTGGGTGCTTCGAAATGGCGCGTTTTTCGAACGATTACGTTTCCACTTGCATGGCCAGGTTTGTTAGCGGGGGTCGTTTTAACGTTCGCCAGGGCGCTCGGTGAGTTTGGAGCAACACTTATGATAGCGGGTTATATTCCAGGAAGGACAGACACCATCCCAATGGCTATCTACTTTGCGGTTGAAGCGGGGGACATGAACACGGCGACATTCTGGGTAATTATCATCATCGCTCTAGGGTTTAGCACAATACTTTGGCTTAGCTGGTGGTCGAACCGCAATTTACGCCGCTTCACTGTGAAAAGGAAAGGGGGGACTTCCCGAAATGCTTGACGCACACCTCGTCAAAAAACTACCGGATTTTACAATTGATGTAGAGCTTGAAACTGCTAAAGGGGAAGTAAGTGTTTTATTTGGACCATCGGGTTCTGGCAAAACGACTTGTCTCGATATGATTGCAGGTCTCGTTCATCCCGATTCAGGTTATATTCGTATGAGGGATAACACTTATTTTTCAGCAGCTGAAAAGTCTCGCCGAACTGAAAAACGCAACGTCGGATATGTCATGCAGGACTATGCTTTATTCCCTCATATGACGACAGAGAAGAATGTTCAATACGGCATGAAGTCTACGTGGAAAACTGAAAAAGCGCTACTGCTTCTTGAACGATTCGGAATCCATCATCTGCGAAACGCGTACCCTCATGAAATGTCTGGCGGCGAGAAACAACGAACCGCAATCGCCCGGGCACTTGCGACGGAACCTGATATCCTTCTTCTGGATGAACCACTGTCTGCCCTTGACGATAAGGCGCGTCATGACGCTCTTAAAGTCATTACAGATATTCAAGGTGAATTGAATATCCCAATTATTATGGTGACGCATAATTTGATGGAGGCAGAGAAAGTCGCAACGCATATATATCGATTCGAAAAAGGTCGCTTAATCTAGTCCGCTTTGGACAGAGTAAGCGGCCTTTTTATTAGGGGATTCCCCGCATCAAATAGGCACATCCCTACTGATTTTTCAACCAGAAGGCGCCTATATGATAGGTGTGCGCTTTTCAGCTTCATGTTTTGTCTGGGTTTCTCATTTTTGCAATGTGGCCGTTTACCAGATTGGTTCACGTCTGGAGTGTACCGTTGAATTATGTAGGAAGAAGCTATATCCTATATAGAAGGAACCATGAAAACCAATGAACGAAAAAAGGCAACGCTGCCTTTTTTCTATATAGGGAGAAATAGGAATGGATGAACCATTAAGATTTAATTATCAGCAAGAAATAGAGCGGTTACAATCATTTTTCGGTTTCGACTTTGTCGCACTTGCACTAGTTGAGTCAGCGGAAATGCGTTTCGCCCATAAATGGAAATACGTAACAGGCAATCACAGCAGCCGCTATAGACGTATCACTTTGCAAACAGGAAAAGGTGTTGCTGGGTATGTTTTTAAATCAGGAAAACCACTTTTTGTTCACGATGTAGACGTGGAACTTGATTCAATGGATCTGTTTAACTATCCGCTAATTGTTTCAGAAGACATAAAAAGTTTCGGAGCGATACCTCTTTATAAATACAATCGCGTCAACGGTGTGTTATTTGTAGCTTATCGAGAGAAAAAAAAGATGACTGCAGAAGAATTTTTAGAATTTATAAATCATGTCGGTCTGAGATTCGGTCCGTATTATAATGAGGAGATGGTAAAACAGTGATGCGTTTCGGGAGTTTTCAGTTGACAGACTTGTTAATGAAAATGTACGACAATTCAGCTGAGGCCATCTTCTTTTTTGACTCAGCTGGAAAAATAATTGACATGAATAGTGCAGCCAAACTTATTGTAGGCGCGGAAGTACTGGATGGAATGATTGCGGGAGATGTAAAATCAATTTGCGCGACATGCAAAGGCTATACGAGTGAAACGGAACTTCAGACATGCCTATCCTGCTATTTGGTAAGCCCACAAAATGATTTCAGCTCATTTCAAGTTTACCTGGATACGCAAGGCAAAGGAATAACTCCGTACACGGCAAGTTACCAAACCATTGATGAAGAAAATGGAATCCGTGTCTTTATGTTGAGAGATTTGACGAAGCAGTACAAGACGCAAGAAACGCTTAACCAGAAAACCATGATGAAAAGTATCATTAAAGCGCAAGAAGATGAACGCAAGCGGTTGTCAAGAGAATTACATGATAGCGTAGCTCAGGAAATGTTAAGCTCCCTTGTTGATTTGCGTGTGTTGAAGTACATGAATGTCGATCCAGAGGTACTCAAAAAAATTCAACAAACGGAAGGTTCATTGATGCGTTTGCTGGATGAAATTCGTCACTTGTCCGTTGAGTTACGACCTGCTACTTTAGATGACCTTGGCCTTGAAGCAGCTTTTAGAACACATTTTAAATGGGTGGAGAAAAATTATGGTTTAATCGTACATTTTACTGCTGAACTTGAAGCTAAAAGATATGAGGGTGAAATTGAGACAGTTGTCTATCGGATTTGTCAGGAGTCAGTTCTAAATGCGCTTAAATATGCAGGAACGGACGAAGTTTTCGTTCGACTGTTTGAATCTTCAGGACATCTGAAATTGAGTGTGTACGATAAAGGGACAGGATTTGATAGAAATAAAATCACCCCAAGTGGTACGGGTCTTGGTCTTTTTGGTATGAAAGAACGCGCAGAACTGGTGAATGGCCAATTCGTTATTAAATCAATTATTGGCAAAGGTACTTCAGTACGTTTGGAAATCCCACTAATCGCAACTGAAGAAGAGGTGGAAAGTAAATGAAAATAATTATTGCAGATGACCATGCCGTCGTTCGTAGTGGATTTATGCATATTCTGAATTATCAAAGTGATATGGAAGTCGTTGCCACTGCCGCAGACGGTCTAGAAGCATACGCATTAGTCGCAAAGCACCGCCCAGATGTTTTGTTGCTGGATTTAAGCATGCCTCCTGGAGAGAGCGGACTAATTGCTACCGGTAAAATTAATGAAGATTTTCCTGAAACAAAAATTCTGATTCTGACAATGCATGATGATGAAGAGTATTTATTTCATGTGTTGAAAAATGGGGCATCGGGTTATGTTCTAAAAAATGCGCCCGATGGTGAGTTACTTGCTGCGATACGTACAGTTTACGCGGGGGATACGTTTATTCATCCTGCTATGGCCACTTCACTTGTCCGTGAGTTTGTTAAACATGGCACGGAAGTGGTAGAAGATGATCCCTTCAAGATTTTAACAAAACGTGAAATTGAGGTTCTCCCGCTTGCAGCGAAAGGTTTTGGAAATAAAGAAATTGCGGAGAAACTATATATTTCTGTTAAGACTGTTGAAGCACATAAAGCTAGAATAATGGAGAAACTTCAGTTAAAAAGCAGACCAGAGCTCGTTGAATATGCATTACGTAAAAAACTATTAAACTTTTAGCAGAGAGGTGTGTTTCAAATGGCTGAGGCACAAAAGTTTAAATTCGACTTACCGGCTCTACGCGTGTTAGAAAATGAACATCACTATCTAGCGTATTTAATGAGCGGCTGGCATACAATTGTTCTGGCTTTTGAGCGGGATATCTATACCGTCAAAGAAGGCCACGAAGCTCTAATGTCACTTCGAAAACTCATCGTCGATTTCATCGAACCATTAAAGAATCATACAGACAAAGAAGAGGGATTTTTGTTTCCGATGCTTGCACAATACGTTGGCTCGGAACAGGGACCGATCAATGCAACGTCCTTGTCATTTGACTCTATTATATGGATCGACTTAGCCTGTCTGCGGAAGTCTTCAATTCGACGGGTCAAGGGATTGTTGTAACGGATGCGTCGGGAACAATTCAATCAGTGAATCCTGCTTTTACGAAGGTAACAGGATATACCGAAGAAGAAGTAGTCGGAAGAAATCCGAATATGTACAGTTCAGGTAAACACACGAAAGAATTCTACACATCGATGTGGGGTCAAATTGGCCAAGATGGTTTATGGTAAGGTGAAATATGGAATAAACGCAAAAATGGCGAGGAATACCTAGAACACCTGTCCATTAGTGCAGTGAAAGACGGTTCAGGAGATATAACCCGTTACGTTGGAACATTCAGTGATATAACGCCGAGAGGCTAAGAGGGCATCCGGTCGTTGAGAACGGTAGCCCTCGCTTCAATTTGTAGGAGGAGTAGACATTGGGAAATCGCTATTCAAGACAAACGTTGTTTAGGCCAATTGGGGAAATTGGGCAGGATAAGTTAAGTTCTTCCCACGTCGTTGTCATTGGGTGTGGAGCTTTAGGTTCAGCTATTTCAGAGACCCTTGTCCGAGGAGGAGTGCGAAAACTGACGATTGCAGATCGGGATTATGTAGAACCGTCAAACTTGCAAAGACAACAGCTGTTTACTGAGCAAGATGCGCGGGACGGTATACCGAAAGTGATTGCTGCTGAAGCTCGGTTAAAGATGATTCGAGAAGACATTGACATTGTAACAGTGCTTGATCATGTAGATGGACCTATTATGGAACAAATTATCGCTGACGCTGACTTAATCATGGATGCGACGGATAACTTTGAAACACGTCTGCTAATAAATGATATCGCATGGAAAAATAATATTCCTTGGATTTACGGGGCTTGTGTTGGTAGTTCAGGTACGGTATTCCCATTTGTTCCCGGTCAATCCGCATGTTTCCGCTGCTTATTGCCAGTCTTGCCGTCAGTTAACGAAACCTGCGACACGTCGGGAATTATTGCACCTGCAGTGCAAATTACAGCTGCACATCAAAGTGCAGAGGCACTGAAATGGTTAACAGGGAATATAGATGCAATGCGCAAGAAGCTATTCCATTTCGATGTGTGGAACAATACTCATGTAGAAGCAGGGATTTCCCGTATGCGAAACGAAGTATGTGAGACATGCGGAAATACGCCGACGTATCCAGCGCTACATCGTGCAGGAGGAACCGGATACGCGGTATTATGCGGTCGTGATACGGTCCAGATTATACCTGAAACAGGTCGTTCATTGACGTTAGTAGATGGAGAAATAGTTGCTAAACGTCTGGGGAAACCCTATAAAATGACTCCTTTTTTTGTGGAATTTAGCGCTGAGGGCTATCGTTGTATATTGTTCAAGAATGGGCGCTTGTTAATTCACGGATTGAAGGACATGAAGATAGGTCGTAAATTATACCATCAACTTTTTGGGTAAATCGGAGGAATGGGCTTGTCGCACTTAAGTGAAACTGAAAAAGAGAAAAAACTAGTTTTTTGTGTCTTGACGACGAGTGATACACGTAATGTGTCGAATGATCGAAGTGGTTGGACAATTCGTCAAAAGCTTGAATCCGCAGGACATTATGTATTTGAATCGTGGATATGTCAAGACGATTCAACGGAAATTGAATCTATTGTCGAAGAATGGTTGAGGAATCCTAACGTAAATGCCATTATTTCAACAGGCGGTACGGGCATTGGTTTCCGTGATGTCACAATCGAAACTGTATCGCCCTATTTCACGAAAAAAATAGATGGTTTCGGCGAGTTGTTCCGTTATTTGAGCTATACGGAGGATGTCGGATCGAAGGCGTTGTTAAGCAGGGCGGCAGCAGGTGTAGTGAAAGAAAAGGCGTTTTTCGCACTACCCGGATCCGTGAAAGCAGTGGAACTTGCAATGGACAAGCTAATTTTGCCTGAGATTCACCATATAGTGCATGAACTTACAAAACACTTAGATGACTGAATCAATTTCAAAATAGGAGATTTAGTATAAAATCCGAACAATGTTGATTTACACTCCAGGCGGACGCTTTCCGCGGGCACGGCTTCAATCTCCTCGTCACTGCGTTCCTGCGGGGCTTTCAGCTCGCGCTTTTCCCGCTGGAGTCGCCGCCTTCCGTTACAATCAACGGAAATCCACGTAAACGAATAATCGATTACGAGATTTCATTAATATTAGAGTTTTCAATCAAAATGAACAATTATGAAATTAGTTCGACCGACAATAAAAAAGCTCACCTGAAGTGAGCCATAGAGCTAATTACAATTGTCTTTCATAATCGCCATTTTTCCCGCCAGTTTTACGCAAAAGCATTGTCGGGCCGATGACCATTTCTTTGCCGGCCGCTTTGCACATGTCGTAAATAGTGAGTGCAGCAGCGGAGGCAGCAGTCAGTGCTTCCATTTCAACACCGGTTACGCCTTTTGTCTTTACTTCAGCTTCGATGAGTACTTCATAATGAGCGGCTACTTCATCGATGTTCCACTCAAACTGGATATTAACACCGGTCAAAGGGATTGGGTGACACATAGGAATGATGGAAGAAGTACTTTTTGCTGCCATGATTGCCGCGACTTGAGCGACAGCGAAAACATCGCCTTTTTTGTTTGTACCTTCAGAGATTTGGGAGTGGATTTTTTCATTAACGATGATGGATGATTTGGCGATAGCTGTTCTTGTGGTTTCTACTTTATCGGAAACATCAACCATCTTTGCACGTCCTTGTTCGTTGAAATGTGTGAGCTCTGACAATGGAGTCATTCCTTTCAAGAGTACATAATAAAATTAGTATAGCAGAAGGGGAGGGAAATACATGGTGGAAATGAGAAAGCCGATTCAAGTATCGGAAGCTATCGAACTTATCATGGAGAACAAACACGTAACAAAAACAGAGATGATTCCGCTTGATCATACATATGGAAGAATACTAGCCGAACCGGTTATTGCAAAACACGATGTGCCCTCATTCAATAGATCACCGTATGATGGATTTGCGGTCCGTGCATCGGATACGGCGGGTGCATCGGGAGAGAATCGCATCAAGTTCACAGTGATTGGTGAAATAGGCGCAGGGCATGTAGCGGATCGGGGAATCGGTCGTGGAGAAGCGTACAGAATCATGACAGGTGCTCCGATTCCGGATAACGCAGATGCTGTTATTATGTTGGAACAAACGATTGAAGGACAGGATAGTTTCACAATACGAAAACCATTCAGCCGAGACGAAAATGTTTCCTTTAAAGGCGAGGACTCCAAGAAAGGCGAGCGTCTTGTGGAAGCGGGAGCGTTCATCCATCCGGGTACGATAGCACTTCTGGCAACGTTCGGTTATGCAGAAGTCAAAGTCGCGAAACGTCCCAACGTGGGCATACTGTCGACAGGCACGGAGCTGCTGGAAGTTTCCGATGAACTTGTACCGGGGAAAATTCGTAACTCGAACGGACCGATGATTGCAGCACAACTTACACGTATGGGAATTAGCTACAAATCATATGGCATGCAAGAAGATGATCTAGATGCGTGCACTGAAATCGTTGAAAAAGCGCTCATTGAAACTGATTTATTAATTACGACAGGTGGTGTTTCTGTTGGTGATTATGATTATTTACCCGCAATCTATGAACGATTGGGAGCTAGGGTTTTATTTAACAAAGTTGCGATGCGTCCGGGAAGTGTAACGACGGTCGCCGTTCTTGGTGAAAAGCTATTATTCGGTCTATCGGGAAATCCGTCCGCTTGTTTTACAGGATTTGAATTGTTTGCTAGACCCGCCATTCTTGGTATGCAAGGTGCCAACACGCCTTATATGCCGCGCATGCAAGCGAAATTAGGAGAAGATTTCGCAAAGCCAAACCCTTTTACCCGCTTCATTCGTGCATTCTGGGAAATGACGACGGAAGGTTTAGTTGCAGTACCCGCAGGTTTTAATAAATCCAATGCGGTATCATCGATTGCCCGGGGGAATTGCTTAATCGTACTTTCAAGCGGGACGCGCGGTTACACAGCGGGAACTCGAGTTGATATTTTGTTGCTAGGATCTGAACAAGGGGTTGGTGAGTGGGTATTATGAAGACACTCCAAGTTGTTGGTTATAAAAATAGCGGAAAAACGACACTTACATCGAGATGGATTTGTTTGTTGAAAAACAATGGCTTTTCAGTCGCCGTATTAAAGCATCATGGCCACGGTGGACAGCCTGCCATGCCAAATCCATCGACAGATACGATGCAGTTTTTTGGAAGTGGAGCAGACGTTTCAGTTGTTGCAGGTGGGGGTGCGGTTCAAATACTGTTGAATGAAGAGCCTGGATTCACCGAACTTAAGATGCTGGCCGCAATCAACAAACCGGATATTTTACTCATCGAAGGGTATAAGAAAGAACAAGGAGAGAAAGTAGTCCTTCTCAGAGATGCTTTGGATTGGGCGTCGTTAAGCGAATTGGATGGTATTCAGCTTGTTATCGGGTGTCCAGAAATTACAGTAGATAGTTCGCATATTGAATCAGCGCTGAATGTTGAACAGCTCGATTCGTGGTTACTTAACTGGATTGAAAAGGAGGATTGAGATGAAACCGTTTGAAATTGTTGAAACACCGATTGAACCGAAAAAGTACTCCGATTACGTTCTCCATGCCGGTGCTGGTGCTGTCACTGTGTTCACAGGGCATGTGCGGGAATGGACGCACGGAGTCCGTACATTATATTTGTCATACGAGGCGTACGTTCCGATGGCGGAAAAAAAACTGGCGGAAATCGGGGCGGAAATGGAAGCGAAATGGCCTGGCGTGAAAGCGGCAATCGCCCATAGGATTGGGGAGATGCATATTTCGGATATTGCTGTCGTCATTGCGGTGTCTTCACCGCATCGTAAAGCGGCCTATGAAGCGAATGAATATGCGATTGAACGCATCAAGGAAGTCGTACCCATCTGGAAAAAGGAAATCTGGGAAGACGGCGAGGAATGGATTGGTGGTCAGAAGAAATATCCGGAAAAGGGGATTGAGTAAATATGATTATAGTGAGTTATTTTGCGAGGTTGCGTGAACTTACTGGCAAATCTGAAGAAACAATCAATCGTGAATCAATGACTGTCCGCGAGCTGTTGGACTGGGCGGAAACGGCGTATCCAGGTTTTGGAAAAGATACCGTACATGTTGCAGTGAATGAGGAGTATGCCTTAAAAGAAGATGTTATCCAATCGGGCGATATATGTGCATTCATTCCACCGGTGAGCGGGGGATGACGAAGACGGTTGGCATCGTCCTTGCAGGTGGACAATCAAGGCGGTTCGGTTCTCCGAAAGCGTTCGCCAAACTGAGAGAGCAGTATTTTTATGAAAGAGCAAAGGATGCTCTGGCGACAATCTGTGACGAGGTCATTGTCGTGACGCAACAGAATCTTTTAGAGCGTTTTCCGGCAGACGTTGAAGTTATTATCGATAAACCTGAGTATGCAGGACTCGGTCCGCTTGCAGGGATCCTGTCCGTGATGGAATCCGTGGAAGCGGACCGCTATGCGGTGTTGCCGTGCGATATGCCGTGTATAGATAGCCAGGTCATGTTAAAGTTGGTGGAACACCACGACAAAGGTGTTACTGGGGTTGTTTCGGATGGACGGTATCATCCGCTCGTATCCATTTGGGATAAGCAATTACAACTGGCAGTGAAGGAGTCTTTGGAAAACGGTCAACTGAGTGTTATGAAATTACTGACTCATAGCGATATTATGTGGATAAATGGAAGTGTATTGACCGACGATGAAAAGCGAATGTTTACAAATGTGAATACACCGGAAGCCCTGGAAAGGGGATGAAGTTTTGGAAGCGATTCTAGATAAACTCGGACGACCGATTCGGGATCTTCGGATATCCGTGACTGATCGATGTAATTTTAGATGTGCCTACTGTATGCCGAAAGAAGTTTTTGGTGATGATTATGTGTTTCTTCCGAAAAACGAACTTCTTTCCTTTGAAGAAATCGAGCGGTTCGCCAAATTGTTTGCTTCACTTGGCGTGAAGAAGCTTCGTTTGACAGGTGGTGAACCGCTTATGCGACGTGATCTGCCGAAATTAGTTGAAAAGCTGATGAAGATTGAAGGGATTGAAGATATCGGTTTGACGACAAACGGTGTGTTGCTCAAACAATACGCCCAGCCCCTTTATGAAGGAGGTCTTCGAAGGTTGAACATGAGTCTCGATGCACTTGACTCAGATGTTTTTGGAAAACTGAATGGTCGAGGGTTTAAACCGGAATTAATCCTTTCGAATATTGATTATGCGCAAAAGATTGGCTTTGAAATCAAAGTGAATATGGTTGTTCAAAAAGGCGTCAATGAAGGCGAAATCCTACCAATGGCCGCTTATTTTAAAGAGCGGGGTATCACGCTGCGATTCATCGAATTCATGGACGTCGGCAATGATAATGGGTGGAGCTTCGAAAAAGTCGTCACGAAAAAAGAGATTTATGACATGATTTCTGCCGTCCACGATATTGAACCGGCGGAAGAGGATTATTATGGTGAAGTTGCGAAGAGGTATAGATACTTGGATAATGGGGCGCAAGTGGGTTTCATAACTTCTGTTTCGGAGTCGTTTTGTTCTACATGCACACGTTCTAGGCTGTCATCGGACGGAAAATTGTATACGTGTTTGTTTGCGTCGGAAGGATTCGATGTAAGGGAATTGATCCGCAGTGGAATGACAGATGCAGAATTGCTCGATGCCATCACAAGAGTGTGGGAACGTCGCGGCGATCGCTATTCGGATGAACGCACTGAACAAACAGCGAAAAACCGGAAGAAAATCGGGATGAGTTATATAGGTGGGTGAGAAGGACAATATGTGTCGGGCGTTGTTTAGTACACTAGAAACGTTGCTTCCTCCATTAAAAAGTAAAAGCGGGTTACCTTATCTCCAAGGTAATCCGCTTTTGAAATTTAAGTTCTTTATTACCCTTCATCTTCCACAACAACTGACCGTCCTTTGAGTTTCAATAACATTGGAATGACAAGCCATAATGCAGCTACAATGATGAAAATAAGTGATAGCGGCTTTGTGAAGAAGATGCTGAATTCACCGTTTGAAATGGTGAGTGCCCGTCGCATATTATTTTCAATCATTGGTCCCAGAACAAGCGCTAAAACTAGTGGAGCTACCGGATAATCATTTTTCGATAGTAAATAACCAGCTATACCACAACCAAGCAACAAGTATAAATCGAATGTCGTATACTGTACGGCATATACCCCGAAAAATGAGATTGCAATGATGATTGGTAATAAATATTTCTTAGGTGTTTGAATGACTTTTGCAAACACACGAACGAGTGGCATATTCAGTACTAACAGCATCAAGTTGCCGATAAACATACTTGCAATGAGTCCCCATGCGATATCCGGGTGCTCGTCAAAGAGAAGAGGACCTGGCTGAATATTATACATAATTAGTGCACCCATTAATATAGCTGTAGTGCCGGAACCCGGGATTCCTAATGTTAGTAAAGGAATCATTGCACCGCCGGAAGCTGCATTATTTGCCGATTCTGGACCCGCTACTCCAGCAATGTTACCTTTCCCGAAACTCTCGGGATTTTTACTGAACTTCTTCTCCGTTATATAGGAGAAGAAAGATGCGAGTGTTGCACCGGCACCTGGAAGTACTCCAATGAAAAAACCGAGTAGAGAACCGCGTACAATGGGAACAGCGCTGTCTTTCATATCTTGTTTGGTCGGAAGGATGCGGTTAATTTTTGCAATCGCTCCGTCTTCTTCATCACGCTCCAATACCGTCTTGAATACTTCACCGAGCGCAAACAATCCGACAGCAATTGTTAAGAATTCCAATCCTGAAAAGAGAATCGGTTGATTGTATGTAAAGCGGGCAATTCCTGAAACCGCATCAATGCCGATCGTTCCAAGCATAAGACCAAAAACGGTCATCATTAACGCTTTCGTCATCGACTTACCGGCGAGTCCGCTTACCGCAGCCAAACCCAATAGCATTAAGGAAAAGTATTCTGCAGGCCCGAACTTGATTGCGACGTTGGAAAGCGGTTGGGCAAGTAGTACAAGGCCAATCAGCGAAATGATTCCGGCGCAAAATGAGCCGATTGCGGAGATAGCCAGAGCTGCACCGGCACGTCCTTGCCTAGCCATTTGATAACCGTCGAGCGTCGTGACGACAGACGAAGATTCACCGGGGGTGTTCAATAAAATTGATGTTGTGGAACCCCCATACATTGCTCCGTAATAGACGCCGGCCAGTAAAATAATTGAACTGGCAGCCGCGGCCTCAGTCGGCATTCCTGAAGTAATCGTTGCTGTAACAGGGATAAGGAGGGCAACTCCGCTCATCGGACCGATGCCGGGTAACACGCCGACTGCCGTACCGATGATGACCCCGACGAATGCGAATAATAGATTATGCCATTGAAAAGCTACACTGAATCCATCGGCTAAAAATTGTAAAGTGCTCATAGCTTGACTCCTTTCACACTAAAATACGGGGAATCCCGGCAATGATCCGCCAAGAAGTTTCGAGAACAAATAATAAATTCCGAATGAAAATGCCGCTGCAATGATGAAGGAAGGAAGTAATCGTCCGCGTTCCATTGTTTGGAAAGTAATGAGTAAAAATAAGAACGTTGAGATGACGTACCCGACCTTTTCCAAAAGAAATGCATATAAAACTGCGCTGACTATGATAATAATAAATTTCTTATATTGAAGCTTCGATCCAGATGTTGTTGTTGTTTTGTATTTAAATGTTTCATATAGTAGTCGCAAACTTAAAAGAATTAGAATAACGCCAAGCCACATCGGAAAGATTTTAGGACCAACTGTTGAACCGTACGCACTGTCCGAAATTCTCTGGCTTTCGATTACAAATAAAAGACCAATCAGTAAAAAGGCGACGCTGCTGTATCGATCGAATGTTTTACTCATAGTCTTTGACACCTCCCTAAAAGAAAAGGCGGCTGCTGAAGCCGCCCGAATAATGTTATTTTTGCATTCCTAGTGCTGTTAACAATTCCACTATAACTTTGTCCTGTTCTTCCAAATAAGTCGTGAAGTCATCAGCATTTCGGTATTCACTTTCCCAACCATTCTTCTCGAGTTCCGCTTTCCATTCATCTGTTTCCACCATCTCAGCTAATTTTTTAGACCAATAATCAGTAGCTGTTGCAGACATTTCTTTTGGACCGAAAATGCCGCGCCAAATTGTGAATTCGGCGTCAATCCCTTCTTCTTTAAAAGTAGGAACTTCTGTTAATTCACCGCTAAGACGTTCTGAGGAACTGACAGCAAGGACACGGACATCACCGGATTTCATATACGCGCCTATCGTTGAGGCATCAGTAGCGATAACGTCTGCATTTCCGCCTAGTAACGCTGCGACAGCCTCTCCGCCGCCATCGTATGATACATATTTCACTGTTTTTGGATTAAGTCCATATTCAAATGCTGGTAAAACACCGACAAGATGATCCATCGATCCAGGAGCGGATCCGCCGGCAAGTGTAACCGATTTTGGATCTTTTTTGATAGCTTCCAACACATCTTTCAACGTTTTAAACTCTGAGTCTGCCTTGACGACGATTGCTCCATAGTCACGTGTCAGCTGTGCCAAAGGCGTTGTATCTTTATAGCCGTAAGGACTGTTACCTTCAGCTTTATTGTTATTGATCAAAATTGGTGGAGATTTTACAAGAAGAACGTGATCATTTTTCGCTTCTTTAGTTGCGAATTCCGCCATATAAACAACACCGCCGCCGCCTGGTTTGTTTTCAACTACTATGGACTTATCGATTAGCTTGGTTTCGCTCATCGTTTTTGAAATTGCTCTGGCAGTTAAGTCCCATCCACCGCCTGCACCGGATGGAGCGACAATTGTTATATTACTTTCCGGATACTTAGATGTAGCGCTTTCAACTTTCCCTTCAGAATCTCCTGAAGAACATGCAGCTAGGCTGAGTGCCAATATACTTGCCAAGGCAACTGTTATTAATTTTTTTCCCATCTTCTAAAAATCCCCCTTTAAATTAAAATTGGTGATAGCGCTTTCATTCGCTATCACCAATCTATCAGAATATTTATATAACTAAAAGTTAACGTTTATAAGTTCGATAATGAAGTTAAACGTCATACTGTTCATTCTGTTCACGGTTTTTTGATAAAGTATCTTCTTTCCGGGCGCCCGACAGAACCGTATATAAGTTCTGTATATGCCCTTTTTTCCGTAACGAGGTATTCCAAATAACGTCTAGCGGTCGAACGGCTCACGCCGATTTCCGAGCCAAGTGTTTCTGCAGTAATACCGCCATCCATACTTTTAATATGATTCACTACTTTTTCTTTCGTTATGGGATCGATTCCTTTTGGCGGAATGATTTCTGTATTCGATGCTACGGATGTTGTTTTATTCCAAAGGGATTTGATGGAGTCCTCTCGCATAAGCCCTTCACCTGCAAGTGTTTTCCTCTTTTCTTTGTAAGAAAGCAGGCTCTCTTTAAAACGATCGAATGTGAGAGGTTTTAAAATGTAGTCTATCACCCCATGGCGGAATGCCTTTTTCACAATTTCGATTTCTGCCGATGCGGTTATAAAAATGATATCCGTTTCGGGGCTATTTTCATGGATGAATCCCATTAGCTCTGTTCCAAGAGTGTCGGGCAAATAGACGTCCAGTAATACTAAATCTGGCAATAGTGCTGTAATCCAATCTTTCGCTTCGTCGCCGGTATGCGCGGAACCTACGATTGTGAAGCCATCTATTTTCTCAATGAACCGTTTGTGGATGTCTGCAATTCGTATATCGTCTTCAATAATTAAGACTTCAATCAGTTTCGACATACGGAAATCCTCCTTTCGGGATAGAAATGATGAACAATGCTCCGCCTAAATCACCTTTTTCAAGCGTAACGGAACCACCGAGATTCTTCACATTTTCTTCTACTTTCACCAATCCGTATCCGCGGTCTTCCCGATCTTTTGTAGATACCTTTTCCTGAAATAGTACATCCAACACTTCATCGGCTATCCCAAGTCCTGAATCTTCCACTTCAATTAAGATTTCTTCCCCGTTATCCAAGATGAAGATGCGGACCATCCGCTTCTCTTCAGGACAAGATTCCGTTGCTTCGAAGGCGTTTGTAACCAAGTTTCCAATGATCGAAACGAAATGATTTTTTTCCAAGTGTTTTGGGAGACTTTTTAAGAAACTGTCTTCGTCAAGAAGGAAGCGAACTTTCAATTCTTTTGCCCGATTGAAGAAACCGATGACGATTCCACCGAGGAATGGGTCTTGTAAACGTTTTGTTACGAACTGGATAAGTGATTGGTGTTCGGCTGTCTCATCGTGAATCAGGCTTAGCGCCTCGTCATATGAATTGAGTTGAATAAGTCCTGAAATGGTATACAGGAAATTTGTGTATTCATGCGTTTGTGCCCGAAGTGCTTCTGTATAGCGTTTCACTTGTGATAATTCCATTGTAAGTTGGTCGATGTCCGATTGTAATCGGAAAGTTGAGACAGCACCGACGATTTGTTTACCGATGAGAATCGGGTTGCGGTTTACAATCACCTTTTTTCCGTAAATTTCCATCGGTTGATCGAGATGCCTTTCTCCTGTTTCAAGAACCTTTGGAAGGAGAGTGTTTGGAAGAACATCCTGAATTGTTCGACCGATAAGTTCAGCCTGATTGTGCAGGGAAAGCGTATCATAAGCGGCCATATTCACCGTTGTGATGATACCTTTGGCGTCTACCATTATAATTCCTTCGCGCACGGACTCGATAAGTGCATTCCGTTCAGTGAACAAATTTGCTATTTCCGCGGGTTCTAAATTGAAGAGTTCTTTTTTTATATTGCGGGCCAGAACGCTTGAACCAAGGATACCAAGGATAATTGCGATTAGTACGATGTAGAATATGTTATCTACATACTGAAAAAAGATCGAAGAAATATCCTCTCTTAAGAAACCGACGGAGACAATCCCAGTGATCACACCATCCTCGTTAAATACTGGGCTTTTCCCGCGCAGAGCATCCCCAAGAGTTCCGGTCGCCTCAGAAATATAGGATTCACCTAAAAGGAGTGCGCGTTCATTATCATCACCGACCATTTTTTGTCCAATTCTTTCAGCAACAGGATGAGCGTACCGGATGCCTTCGCTGTTTCCAATTACGACATATTCAGCTTCCGTTTTGAGTCGCACCGCTTCTGCAATGGGTTGCAATGCGTCCGTTGGATTAGCCTGTTCAAATGCCGCTCGAACATCGGGTCGATCCGCTGTTGTCCTGGCTATACTCAAGGCCCGGTCTCCAATCTGTTGCTCAATACCTTGCGACATCGTGAAGAAGAAGGAAACGCCGATAATAATTGCAATTACGGAAACAAACAATGCGCCATATGAAAAAATACGTGACTGTAAGGAAGTAGGTAACATGATATTCAACTCCGAATCTTGAAGTAATACATTTCTAAGTGCAGCTAGCAATCTGTTTGAAGCTAGTTGCTGATCAAATGCCACTCTTTATATGCTACACTATTGTCAATTATGGGAATAGGGGGATCCGAATGAAACCAAGAATCTTTATTACAAGAAAGCTGGATGACCGAGTGGTAGCACCGCTCCAGGAGAATTTCGATGTGAGAATGTGGGAATCGGAAAGTGAGAAGGTTCCGCGTGAAATATTATTGAAAGAAGTAGCGGAAGCCGTTGCACTTTGGAGTGTTACAGCGGATTCCATTAATCAGGAAGTATTTGCAGCGGCTCCGAACTTGAAAATCGTTTCAAATATGGCGGTCGGTTACAACAATATTGATATTGAGGCAGCGAAAGAAAAAGGTATTATCGTTACGAATACGCCAGGAGTGTTAACGGAAACGACGGCGGATCTTACATTCGGACTCCTTCTTGCGACAGCGCGGCGTATGATGGAAGCGGAAAGTGCTGTTCGTAAAGGCAATTGGACGTCTTGGTCTCCAATGGGCTATACAGGCATGGATGTCGGCGGAGCGACGCTTGGCATTATTGGCATGGGGCGGATTGGTGAAGCTGTTGCGCGACGGGCGAAGGGATTCGATATGCGTGTCCTATACAATAATCGCAATCGGAAACTTGAAGCGGAAGCGGAGCACGGTTTCGAATTCATGGAGCTGGATGAACTGTTGGCAGAAGCAGACTTCGTTGTCATCCTTACGCCTCTTACTCCTGAAACGGTGGGTCTAATCAATGCGAGAGAGCTAAAGCTTATGAAAAATACAGCAGTTCTCATAAATGTCTCACGAGGTGGAATTGTCGATGAGATAGCTCTATTCGATGCGCTGCAAGAGGGCACAATCTGGGCGGCAGGGCTTGACGTATTCAAAACCGAACCCGTCCCGCTCGATAATCCGCTTCTGACACTTCCGAATGTTACGGTCCTTCCGCACATCGGTAGCGCCAGCATTAAGACACGTCTTGCAATGATGAACTTGAACGCACAGGCGATTACTGCTGTACTTGAAGGGCGAGACCCGGAAAATCGAATTGTTTGATGAAGGATTCGGTTACAACTGTGTCGAATTAATTTAAAGTATATTTCAATTAAAGGAGGGAAAAAGCAATATGAAAGGTGCAGCTATACCTTATTTAACGTTCTATGGAGAAGGAAAAGAAGCGGCTGAATTATATACAAACGTATTGGGGCTTGAGCAAGTCAAAATACAGAAATATTCAGACGCTAATTTCCCGCATCCACCAGAAGCGGCGGATTACCTCCTTCATTGCCATTTGAAACAAGGTGATTTTCAAATCATGCTTGCCGATTCTGCGGACACGCCGATTGAACGCAGCAAACAAGACGTAACATTGCTCATCGACTGTGAAAGTGAGGAAGAGGTGAATCGTCTATATAACGGTCTCCGTGAAGAAGGACAAGTGCTCATGGAACTGCAAGATATGTTCTGGGGCGCGAAGTACGGAAAAGTGAAGGATAAATTTGGTTTTACGTGGGATTTGAACTTTGAGAAAGACAGCTGACTTTTAAAGTAGTCAAACGGAAGGTATCTGAAATCAGCCCCTTCTGTTTTTTATTGTCAAAATGGAAGGAGTGGAATAGGATTTGAAGGACGAAAGTGGTTTGGAAGTAAAGGCCAGGGAGAAGTTAAGGAATGTGGCTTTCGACTATATTGCTAGAGGCGCAGGGGAAGAAGCGACAATGAAGGCAAATAGAGAAGCCTTTAATAAGTGGCAAATCCGTCCCCGTGTGTTGCGAGATGTATCGGAACGCGATTTTTCAATTTCACTATTTGGGCAGAAGATGCAATCCCCTTTACTACTTGCGCCGATTGGTGTGCAGAAAATTGCCCACCCGGAAGGTGAACTTGCTTCAGCAAGGGCGGCCGCTGGTATGGGCATACCTTATATTGTGAGCAGTGCGTCTTCATATTCGATGGATGAAATTGCGAAGGAAATGGGAGATGGACCACGCTGGTTTCAGCTCTATTGTTCGCTTGAAGAAAGCGTGACGGAAAGTCTTGTCAAACGTGCAGAAGCAAATGGTTACTCGGCAATTGTCATAACAGTGGACACCCCGATGCTTGGCGTCCGAGAGACAGATCATATAAATGCCTACTCCCCGCTCAGTGAAGGGAATGGAAGTGGAAATTACATAACGGACCCGGCGTTTTGCAAACTGCTGGACAAGTCCCCGGATGAAGACAAGGAAGCGGCATATGTAAAACAAATTGAAATTATCGACCGCCCGAGTTTGAACTGGGAAGACTTACGAAAAATCCGGAGTTTTACTACGCTGCCTATTTTGCTGAAAGGTATTTTACATCCCGCGGATGCGCAGCTTGCAATGGATTATGGGGTTGACGGGATTATCGTATCCAACCATGGAGGTCGCCAGCTAGATCATTGCATCGCCTCATTGGACGCCCTCAAAGATATCAGTGACGTGGTAAAAGGGCGTATTCCTATATTGTTGGACAGTGGAGTCCGGCGCGGGACGGATGTATTGATAGCCTTGGCACTTGGTGCGGATGCTGTCTTGCTTGGCCGACCGTATATTTATGGGTTGGTAGTTGAAGGGGCAGAAGGGGTTGAGCGTGTTATCGCCCAACTTCTACATGAACTTGACGTGTCGCTGGCACTCACAGGGGCGAAATCCATTGGTGAATTGGATGAGTCAATTCTGGTTAGACGATAAAATGTGAAAAAACGGAAAGTCCTTGGTTGGGGACCTTCCGTTTTTATCTTTATTCAGCAAATGTTTTTGTACTGAAAGCGAAGCGTCAGCTACAGAAGACTCTCACCTCCAAAGGTGGGAGAAGATTGCGGTTTTGTTTTCCTGTTCAGTGGGTGTCCAAGCACCCGCTGAACGAGGAGGAATGAAGTTCAATTCCTCCCCGATAAAGCCTCCGGCGGATGTCACAGATTTTGAAAGGAGTCAATCGAGCAAGCTCGATTCAAAATCTGGACGCAATTACGCCGAGGCGTATTTGATTTATCGGCTTCTAGTTTAGTACGTCACCCAACCAATCACTCTCACTAGTTTGCAAACAATTTAAAGACGCCCAGTGCATCTAGGAAAACAATAATGATTGCGACGGGAGTAAGATATTTTAAAAGGTAGAACCAAATGTTGAAAAAGATCTTCCCAACTTTCGAACCTTGCTTCATTTCGTCAAATAATTCCGTTTTAGATATCTTTAATGGAATGAAGATAGAAATCAGTAATGCACCAAGGGGCATCAATATGTTGCTCGCTGTAAAGTCAACTAAGTCAAATACCGTTTTATCGAAAAATTTCACATCGCTCATTACTCCGTACGATAATGAAGATGGAATACCAACGATGAAAATAGCTATCCCAATAATCCAAGTGAATTTCTTACGTTTAGAAGGATTGTTTTTTGTTAACGTCGCAACGATAATTTCTATCATTGAAAAAGCTGAAGTTAAAGCTGCGAATAGGAACAAAATCAAGAACGCAATGAAAAATAACATACCAAAGGGCATTTGATTGAACACTGCTGGTAAGACTGAAAAGATCAATGTCGGTCCAGCATCTGGTTGCATTCCGAATGAAAATACGCCCGGAAAAATAGCAAGGCCTGCTAACAGAACAACGGCGATATTCATTGAGATGATTGAAATCGCAGAGCTCGGCAGATTTTGTGTTTTAGGAAGGTAAGAAGCATATGTAACCATGACCGATACACCTAAAGAGAGCGTGAAGAAGGCCTGTCCCAAAGCGAATAAAATCGATTCTGAGGTCAGTTTTGAGAAATCGGGAACTAGAAGGAACCTAACACCTTCCATAGCACCGTCTAAGCTGAGAGATCGGATAACGATGATGACAAATAAAATAAGAAGTGTGGGCATCATGAATTTACTTGTCTTCTCTATGCCTTTTTGAACACCTTTGGCTACGACAACAATTGTCAACACTATGAATATCAGTTGACCTGTCAATGTAGAGATAGGCTCCGAAATAATATCGTCGAACAATGGTCCAAATTGATCTGGCGAAAGTCCTGCAAGTTCACCGGTTAGCGCTTTAAATAAGTAGAGGATAATCCATCCTCCAATAACACTGTAAAATGACAACACTAAAAAACAGGTTACAACACCGATAATTCCAGTTATATGCCAACCTGATTGGGGGGCAAACTTTTTATAGGTCGTAATGGCATCGCTTTGGCTTTTACGCCCGAGAATAAATTCCCCGACTAACAGAGGGAAGCCTAATAAAAGTATGAATAACAAAAAGATTAGAAGAAATGCACCGCCTCCGCCTGTTCCGGCTACATAAGGGAATTTCCAAATGGCACCTAAGCCGATAGCGGAACCGGCAGCTGCTAATATAAATCCTATTTTTGATTTCCAATGTTCTTGTTGAGGCATATGGTCAATCCTTTCAATTCTTTACTTTATCATGAAGGTCTTACATTATCATGTTTCGATTAAAGTTGCATAAGATTATTCAAGAAATGCTTATAAAGGCTGAAATCACTTCATTTTAAAAGCATCGCCCTTTCCTACCTTTTTGAAAACTACTTGCCTTCATTATATCTGTCAGACGCTACAAATTCGACTAAACAGTTAGGTTGAAATAAATTCCATCTTTAATCATATCAGTCCGACAGACAGACTTCTGTCTAATATGATTAAAGAAAGAAATAGTCAGAATGCATCTACTAGGGGGAGAATTAAATGATCGGACGAAACGACCTATGTTCTTGTGGTAGTGGCAAGGAATAAAAGAAGTGTTGTGGATCGAAAGTGACAGATCTTGTTGATACGATTGTCAACGAAGAGCTTGACCGCGTGCTCGTCGGTTATTTTAATCATTACCTGAAAGATGATGGCGTTTAGTAAACATAGTTCTGTGATTGAATAAGAATAAAGGGTTGCCTCATCAGTCAAAAATAGACTTTTGAGACAACCCTTTTTGAGTGTCAGCTTATTGCGATGGAGAAGGTTAGATTGAAAACTTTTAAAGAAACTATTTTTTTCCGCCGAGCAAATCGAACAAGCCGCCGGTTATACTGCCTTCACCGACTGATTTTCCACCAGGTATTTGCGGTGCAGCTGCAAAAACACGGCTTGCCAGCCTTGAGAATGGAAGCGATTGAACCCAAACCGTTCCCGGACCACGCAAAGTTGCGAAAAATAGACCTTCGCCGCCGAAAAGTGCCGTTTTTATACCTTTCACCATTTCGATGTTATACCCGACGTCATGTGTCATTGCCACAAGACACCCAGTGTCCACACGTAATACTTCACCTGGGGTAAGTCTTTTCTCGATAATCGTTCCTCCAGCATGAATGAATGTCATGCCATCTCCTTCAAGTTTTTGCATGATAAACCCTTCACCACCGAAGAAGCCAGTACCAAGTTTACGCTGAAATTCAATGCCAACAGATACCCCTTTAGCAGCAGCCAGAAACGCATCTTTTTGACAGATGATTTTGCCGTTATGCTGACTTAGGTCCATCGGAATGATTTTTCCGGGATAGGGAGAGGCAAAGGAAACATGTTTCTTTCCTGAACCGTTATTTGTAAATGTCGTCATAAAAAGACTCTCGCCAGTCAACATCCGCTTTCCGGCCCCCATCAGTTTCCCCATAATCCCTCCGCCTGAAGAACCTGAACCATCACCGAAAATGGTTTCCATATCGATTCCGTCTTCCATCATCATAAGAGCGCCAGCTTCTGCGACTACCGTTTCCTTGGGGTCAAGCTCAACCTCTACAAATTGCATATCGTCGCCATGTATTTTGTAATCGATTTCGTGGTTGTTCATCGCTTCTTATTCCTCCTTTAAAATAAGTTATCTACTACTCAACCATACGGAATAGAGCGAATAAAGTTTCAAAATAGTTAGGAGAAATGTCTAATTAATTGAGCGTGTCTGTGTAACGCCAAACTGTATAGGCTAGTTCATGGGCTTCCGGTTCGTGAGAAGACCCTTTGAAAGCCTCGCGGAATGAGCGAATGACGGATTCTAATACGAATACCCGCGGGCATTCGGAGCGTAGTTCATCCAATAGAAACTCGACATATTGTTTGCCGGCGGGGAGCGTATCATCTTCGAGTAATTCCGAAAAACCTGTAAGGCGTTCGAGCAATTGCTCCTTTGTTTCCGTTTGTTCTTCTACATCACCGCTCAGCTTGAAAAATACATTTTCGGTGAAAAATACATCTTTTGTGCTAATCATGCCGAGGATGATGGAATCGATTCTTCGTATTAAGAAATTCACAAGTTTTGACGTGTCAATCTCCTCTTTGGAAACGGCAGACCATACATGTAGTGTCTGCTGCATCATTCCGAACAGGATGACCGCGCAATCGGCTGCGTAAGGTGCAGCATCCTTGCCATACACATCCACTAGTCTTCTTGTTAACCAAGAAAGTTCAGCTAAAAGCATGTTTTTGATGTGAGTTCTCAGGTCGCTATCGCCTGAATGGAAAACCGCCTCGTAAATTGGTAACAAATTCTGTTCACGATTCACGTGCATGCGAATTAAAATCTGCTCAACCAGAACGTTCTTATCTGATAAATCATGTCCAATAAGTAATTCACGCCTTCTTACAGTTGCTTCGTCGCGTGCATGTCCTAGTATCGCGATAAGGCATTCATTCTTGGATGAAAAGTAATTGTAGAATGTCCCTTTTGAAATACAGGACTCATCTAAAATATCTTGAACAGACGTGGTGGAAAATCCTTTATCTATAAAAAGTCGCTGCGCTGTCAATATAACCTGACGTTTACGGTCGTTGATAATAATCACCTTTATCCTATAGTTGGTTTTCGAAGCTATTCGGCTCATCAGATAAGTGTCTAAAAATTCAAGGTTGATGAACTCTTCATGAAAAGTAAAGTTCGTCTTATACCGTGGGTACACTTATATTTTATCTCTAAAAGGTTGATATATCAACGGAATAAAGTTCTTTTATGTGAAAGCGTTTTCTTGTGTTGCAAGTTTTGGACTATCGGTATAATATGTTTAACATGATGTACTCAGGGTACAAATTTTATACGTTACGTATTAAATTGGAGGAAGTAAGAATGGATATTAATAAAATGCACGAAAAACCGCCTTATGGGATGATAGCGATTTTGTTTATTGGGACATTCGTAGCGTTTCTGAATAATACACTGTTAAATGTTGCTTTGCCAACGATAATGACAGAGTTTAGTGTTAGTCCATCTGAAGTACAATGGCTAACTACAGGTTATATGCTTGTGAACGGTATCATGATTCCGGCTAGTGCTTACTTTGTACAAAAATTTACGAATAGAAAATTATTTTTATCAGCAATGACTCTATTTACAATAGGTACATTGATAGCGGCTATTACGCCGACATTTGGTTTGTTGATAGTTGCCCGCATGATTCAGGCATCTGGATCGGCAATGATGGTGCCTTTACTGATGAATATCATGCTAACGGCATTCCCGGTTGAACGCCGTGGAGCTGCAATGGGTATGTTTGGGCTAGTCATGTTTACGGCGCCTGCAATCGGGCCAACCTTATCAGGATGGGTTGTTGAACATTACACATGGCGTACGCTTTTCTTAATCGTATTGCCTTTTTCGATTGGTACGCTTGTTTATGCGATCTTCAAGTTGCGTAATATTACTCCAAACCGCGATGTTAAGTTGGATGTATTCTCCCTTGTTTTGTCGAGTATCGGTTTTGGAGGCCTGCTTTATGGATTTAGTTCGGCAGGGGATAAAGGATGGTCATCACCAATTGTTTACGGAACGATTATAATTGGGGCATTGTCACTTATTGCATTCGTCGTACGTCAACTCCGTATGGATGAACCGATGTTAGACTTCAAGATTTATAAGTATCCGATGTTCGCACTCTCTTCGGCTATTTCGATAGTCGTGTCAGTGGCCATGTTTTCGGCAATGATTCTTACACCGCTTTACGTACAGAACGTCCGCGGTATCGGTCCTTTTGAAGCGGGCATACTGATGCTCCCGGGTGCAGTTTTAATGGGAATCATGTCACCGATTACGGGTAGGTTATTTGATAAATACGGTGCGCGTGCTATGGCTATCATCGGCCTCACGATTACGATTGTTACGACATTCTTATTAAGTAAACTCGGTTTAGAGTCTGGTTATTATTACATTATGGTAGTCTATACGATTCGCATGCTAGGCATGTCTTTAGTGATGATGCCGGTCATGACGAACGGATTGAATCAGTTGCCGATGATTTCGAATCCGCACGGTACGGCTATGAATAATACGTTACAACAAGTTTCAGGTGCAATTGGTACGGCAATCCTTATGACCATCATGACGAAGAGGATGGAAAGTACGGGTGCAGATTTGGCTGCAGAAGCTGCAGCTTCCGGAAATGCACCGACCACTGCAGAAGGGCTTGCGTTGATGCAACAACAACTTGAAACGACAGCAATGCTTGACGGGATCAATTACGCCTTCTTGGTGTCAACCGTCGTTGCCTTTATTGCATTGCTTCTAACGTTCTTCATAAAAAGGGTTACACCGCCGAAGAAGGATATGTCCTATAAAGAAGCATTGAAAGACCAAAAATAAGCCGTAGATTAATATGTGCTCCGCGTGGGTATTCCTATACCTAAGCGGAGTTTTTGTGTTTCTGGTACAATTAAGAGATAAGTGGGATTTTCTTGAGAAGGATAGTAACCTAAAATGGCTACTGGGCTGGTTGATTGTGGTCCTATAGATTTAGAAAAAGGTGTGAGACGAATGATTGGAAGAAATGATCCGTGCCCATGTGGCAGCGGAAGAAAACATAAAAAGTGTTGTTCAGGGAAAAATGAAGTTTCTCTAGAGGTGCTTATTGATGAGGAACTTGAGCGCATTGTCTTTGGTGCATATGAACAGGCAACAAGTCCGGCAGATATGGCAGAGTTTGAAAACCACAAAAGACTGTGGAATAGTAAGCTCGGTAAGCTGATGGCCAAGGATGACATTGATGAGACGGTTAGTGAATACTTCCTATTTATTGCACGTCGTGATCTCTGGAAGCGTCATCTCCTTAAAGTGATGAATAGTCCGGTGCGAGAGTCGGTTCGATCCGTTTTGGAATTATGGAAAGATCCTTTTGTCCTGTTTGGTAAAGTGAAAGAGGACCGGGAAGGGTATATTGTTGTCGAAGAAGTACTAGGTAACAGCACATTCAAACTGGAAAAGAATCAAGGCATGCAAGTGGAAGACCATTCATTCATTTTTGGCGTCGTGTTGCCTGACAATCGCGATCCGGAAAATGATATTTATGTGATCTCATCTTTAATGTTCATTAAGGATCTGAATGGTTCAATTGAAAAGCAGCTAGTTGAACTCGCGGAGTCTAGCGGATTTGAAAAGAGCCTTGAGTTCTATAAAGAGCATATGACGGATATCTATGAAATTCTATTGGCTAGAGATTCCCGTACAATTAACGAACTGATAGAACATGACTTTACTCCAGTGCAGCAAGAGGTCATTGAGATTCTGGATACTGTACTTGAACAGAGAAATAGTTCTCAAGATGCACGTGATCTACTGAAGAATATTGCAGTTACATACTTCTTGAAGGAAAAGCCTAATTTCAGAAAAGCAGGAGTAATCGCTGCAGCAGTATACTTCGTTACGGTCGATTTAGGGATAATGGATGAGGTAGCTTTGACGAATGCAGAAATTGCTAAGCTGTTTGGTGTGTCGACTAGTTCTATGACCAAACACGCGGACAATATTCGTGAATTTGTTCTTGATATGTACGAGAGAAGCCAGGAAAAGGTTATGGAATAATCTAGTTCTTAGCATCAATAGCACTTAGGATGAATAGGATGGAAGTGGATTAACCCTGGACGGGGAAATGAGTCCGGGGTTTTAATTTTTGATAAAATAAAAGGAATATGATGGTAAACGTCGAATTATAAATATAATGGAAGCGGTTTCATTAACCGCGTGTAACGGAAAGGGGAATGTTGCAATGCAACTGAACAATTACATCGGAGGTTCTTGGCAGGAAGCTGGAGGGGCGGCTTATACCGCAGTCAAAAATCCGGCAAATGGTACAGAACTGGCGCAAGTAAGATTATCGACTAAGGAAGATGTGAGTCTTGCGGTAAAATCGGCGAAAGAAGCTCAAAAAAAATGGGCGCTCGTTCCCGCACCTAGACGCGCAGACTTTTTATATGAAATTGGCCGGATTATGAAGGAGAAGAAAGAGCATTTGTCACAAGTGTTGACGAGAGAAATGGGGAAAGTAATCGAAGAGGCACGCGGAGAAGTTCAAGAAGGTATTGACATGGCGTTTTACATGGCAGGTGAAGGTCGCCGCATGTTTGGAGAAACGGTGCCTTCTGAGCTTCAGGATAAGTTCGCAATGAGTGTCCGTGCACCAATTGGAGTTGTTGGACTTATTACACCTTGGAACTTTCCTGTTGCAATTGCGACATGGAAATCGTTCCCTGCAATTGTTGCGGGTAATACATTCGTTTGGAAGCCAGCTACGGAAACACCGATGATGGCTTACGAAATGGCGCTTATTTTTGAAGAAGCAGGACTTCCTGCAGGCGTTGCAAATATTGTTTTTGGATCAGGTTCAGAAGTTGGAACAGCGATGATTGAACATCCCGATGTCCGTGTAATTTCATTCACTGGTTCAACGGAAACAGGTCGTCATGTTGCAGAATTGGGCGGACGTCATCTGAAAAAAGTATCCCTTGAAATGGGCGGGAAAAATGCAGTCATTGTAATGGATGATGCTGATATTGATCTTGCAGTTGAGGGGATTCTATGGAGTGCTTTCGGTACGGCGGGCCAGCGCTGTACAGCATGCAGCCGCGTCATCGTGCATAAAGATGTGAAGAAGGAACTCGAGCAGAAATTGGTGGAAGCGATGAAGGTGTTAACCATTGGCGATGGATTGGATGAATCTGTGAAAATTGGACCGGTCATCAATGCAAAAGCGCTTGATAAGATTCATGGTTACGTAGGTATTGGCCAGGAGGAAGGCGCGAAACTTCTTGCCGGCGGAAATATATTGACTGAAGGAGTACTTGCAGAAGGTCATTATTACGAGCCGACGCTATTTACAGATGTGAAGTGGGATAGCCGAATTGCACAAGAAGAGATTTTTGGTCCGGTTGTGTCACTGATTGAAGTTTCAAGTCTCGATGAAGCCATTGAAGTTAACAATAGCGTAAAGTTTGGTCTTTCCAGTTCTATTTTCTCGCGTGATGTCAATAAAGTATTCCGTGCACAGCGTGATTTGGACACGGGAATCGTCTATGTGAACGCTGGGACATCTGGCGCTGAAATCCATCTGCCGTTCGGTGGGACAAAGGGGACGGGTAACGGTCACCGCGATTCCGGTGTTGCGGCACTGGATGTCTTTACGGAATGGAAAAGTATTTATATAGACTTCAGCGGGAAATTACAGCGCGCTCAAATTGACACGGAATAATTCTTAGCGTAAGGGGATGGGGAAATGAAGGTTGTTATACTCGGTGCAGGTTTAATGGGGAAAGAAGCAGCACGCGATCTCGTAAAAAGTGACGACGTCGAAAGAGTATATTTAGCTGACTTGAACGTTAGACAGGCAGAGGATTTTGCGGAAGAATTGATGTCCGACAAGCTTGATATCCTATTACTTGATGCAAAAAACGATGAGCAATTAAGCGATGTCATGGCCCTAGGAGATGTCGTCATCAACGCGCTTTTCTATACGTTCAATGAGAAGGTGGCACGGATTGCTGTCGACATCGGCGTCCATTCCATCGATCTTGGCGGGCACATCGGAGGCGCAACAGATGCGGTGCTCTGCCTCGCTGATAAGGCGATTGCGAAGGGTGTGACGATCATTCCGGATTTAGGGGTAGCACCTGGAATGATTAATATTCTTACCGGTTACGGGGCAAGTAAACTGGATAAAGTCAATTCCATCAAATTATATGTCGGAGGAATTCCGGTAAAACCGGAACCGCCGCTTAATTATAATGTCGTATTTTCATTGGAAGGCGTGTTTGATCACTACACGGATCCTTCCCATGTTATTCGGAATGGCCAACTGTTGGAAGTCCCATCATTATCCGAAATCGAAACCATCATTTTTGATAAATACGGTGAACTCGAAGCATTCCATACGTCAGGTGGCACGTCGACATTGACGGAGTCGTTCCCGAACGTCGATACGCTAGAATACAAGACAATCCGATACAAAGGGCATGCTGAGAAGGTCCAGCTGCTTGTCGACCTAGGATTACTATCTAGGGACAATGAAGTGACTGTAGGTGGCAATAAAGTAAAGGTACGAGACGTTATGCGAGAGCATTTGTCACCGCGGCTTCTCCTGGGTAAGAAATCCGATGCAGTGTTGCTACGTGTTATCGTCAGTGGTGAAAAAAGCGGCATGCCGGTGACCTACCAATACGATCTTATAACTGAAAAAGATATAGCAGTCAACGAGACTGCAATGGCACGGGCAACGGCGAATACGGTTTCCATCGTTGCGCAAGTGATAGGAAATGGCACGATTACTAAACGAGGTGTCCATCCTCCAGAAAACATCATACCTGGTGAATTATATATTAAAGAGATGAAAAAGCGCGGAGTCGTTATTGTAGAAAGTATCGAATCGAACGAAGCACACATTTGATTAGAAAAGCGGAAGGCGCCTGGAAAGGGAAGGCAGTCAAAGGTCGCCGCGTCCTGCGGCAATAAGGAAGGATGCAGTTCAATCCTTCCCTACTGCATGACCTACATCCTGTAGGCATCCGACAGGCATAAGACGGGTTGGCGGAGCGGCGTTCTTTGCCCGGGAAGGATGCAGTTCAATCCTTCCTAGCCGAACCGACTTATGACCCGAGGAGTTGGCGCATGTAGCTAGACAACAAGAAAAGTGGAAGGCGACTGGAAAGGGGGATGGGGAAGTGGACTTCGGATTTACGGATGAACAGAAAATGCTGAGAAAAACTGCACGCCAATTCGTGGATGTAGAGATTATGCCGTATATCCAAGATTGGGATGCGGATGGCGGATTCGACCCGGCAATTTGGAAGAAGCTCGCAGATCTTGGTTTCATGGGGGTTTGTATTCCTGAACAATATGGCGGCAGTGGGATGGATTACAATTCACTTGCTATTTTGTGTGAAGAATTGGAGCGAGGCGATACGGCTTTTCGTACCGCGGTATCAGTCCATATCGGTCTAAACTCGATGAGCATTATGCAGTGGGGAAATGAAGAGCAAAAGCAGAAGTATCTTGTACCTCAAGCAAAGGGTGAGAAAATCGGTGCATTCGGTTTAACGGAACCTGGTGCAGGGTCTGACGTCGCAGCAATGGCGACAACTGCCGTTCGTGACGGGGACGATTATGTATTGAATGGTCAAAAAACATGGATTTCCCTGTGTGATGTGGCGGATCATTTCCTCGTTTTCGCCTACACGGATAAAACGAAAAAGCACCATGGCATCAGCGCGTTTATCGTCGAACGAACGACGCCGGGTTTTTCATCGAAAGCCATCAAAGGGAAGTACGGTATTCGTGCAGGCAATACGGGCGAATTGTTTTTTGAGGATATGCGTATCCCGGCAGCGAACTTGTTAGGGGGAGAAGGTGACGGATTCAAGATTGCCATGGCTTCCCTTGATAATGGGCGCTTCACAGTCGCTGCAGGAGCAGTCGGTTTAATCATGGGCTGTCTCGAAGAAAGCGTGAAATATTGTCATACCAGGGAGACATTTGGTAAGGAAATCGGCAGACACCAGCTCGTCCAACAAATGATTGCCAATATGGAAGCGGGTTATCAGATGAGCCGTCTTCTCGTCTACCGGGCCGGAGAAATGAAAAACAAAGGCTTACGCAATACACGCGAGACGTCGCTAGCGAAATGGCAGGCATGCGATTTTGCCAATAAAGCGGCGGACGACGCAGTACAAATCCACGGCGCTTATGGCTATTCGGATGACTATCCAGTCGCTAGGTTCCTGCGGAACTCAAAAGCGCCGGTTATCTACGAAGGGACACGTGAAATTCATACAATTATGCAGGCGGAATATGTACTTGGATACAGGGAAGACAAGAAATTGAGCAAAATGCTACCGGAATGGCCGTATGAGTGAATAGGCAACCCCTGATGTGCTACATGCATCAGGTTTTTTTCGTGGGAAATTCGTTATTCTGTGATAATGGATAATTCTGATAGATGCGCTGATTCAACTTCTTCTATAAGAAAGAAGCAATATTATGTAACAATCCATAGTGTGAAACGGTCTAATTCTGCTAAAGGGGTGGTAAAGGATATGTTTAAGAAAAGGATGCTATCTTTATTGATGATAATTTTACTAGTATTTGTCGCGGGCTGCAGTACGGGATCAAATCCAAAAACAACCAACAGTACGCCGCCAATTTCGAATGACGTCAAGTTTGGTAAGGGGGATTACAAGAAAATTACCACTGCCAATAATGAATTGGGATTCGAGTTATTGAGTGTAGCCGAAGAAGATGATAATAACAATGTCTTCATTTCACCGGCAAGTTTATTCATGGCGCTGTCGATGGTTTATAACGGTGCGGACGGCAAGACGAAAGAGGAAATTGCGAAGACATTGCATATAGACGGTATGGAGGCGGACGAGCTGAATCAGGCGAATGCTTCATGGCTGACGAAGCTTATGAAAGAAAATGATCAAATTCAATTGAACATAGCCAATTCAATTTGGTTGAATGAAGTCTTTCATTTTCAGGACGATTTTGCGAAAAACAATAATGATTACTTCAATGCTGAAATTCAGGAAATCGACATTGCCGACAGTGATTCCGTAAAAAGGATTAATGACTGGGTTAAAAAGTCGACAAATCAAAAGATAGATGGGGTTGTTGAAGCCCCATTAGATCCTGACTTAGTGACGCTACTCATCAATGCGATTTACTTTAAGGGCGACTGGACACATGAATTTAATAAGGACTTTACTAATGATCAAGCGTTCCGTTTGCTAGACGGCTCTACAAAAGATGTCCCACTGATGTCTCTGAATGAAAAACTTGCCTATATGGAAAATGAACATTTTCAAGCAGTTGAGCTCCCTTATGGCGATGGGGAAATGAGTATGAAAGTGTTTTTACCGAAGGAAGACTCTAGTTTAGAGGAATTCAAGAAACTTCTGACCAATGAGAACTGGGTGAATTGGAGTAAGGAATTTAACGCAAGACAAGGTAACGTATTACTGCCTAAGTTTCAATTGGAATACGAAACGCAGTTGAATGATGCATTGAAGAAACTTGGTATGGGAAGTGCATTTTCAGATTCCGCCGACTTTTCAAAAATGATCAAAGAGGGCCATCCGTTGAAAATTAGCAAGGTAAAGCAGAAAACATTCATTGAAGTAAATGAAGTTGGTACCGAGGCAGCAGCGGTGACGTCGGTAGAAGTGGTTACAGAATCAGCATCCGTCGATGACTCATTTTTTATGGAAGTGAATCGACCATTCTTCTTTACAATTAATGATGATGAAACGAATACCATTCTATTTATGGGTAGTATTTTGAACCCGTAAGACTAGGGACGTATGAGCTAGGCTTAGGAGGGGGGCAATGAAGAAGTCCATCGTTATGATAGGACTAAGAATTCCCCTTACTTCTCACTTCGGCATCAATAGGATTTCTTGTTTCAAACTATTACCTGAGAAAAAGGTAACTCTATTTATCTTATAATGTTAGGCTACGAATGATGAGAGCTTTTCATCTATTCTAGCCTTATTTACAATAGTGCCAAAGTTTATGATAAACTAACTCTTGAAATAACTAACTTAATAATAAGGAGAAATGCCATATGAAAGTCGAGTCTTCATTTAAAGTAGAGCCTGCTTTAAAAATGTCTATCTTTTCACCGGCAATTTTTGGTGATTTAAGAGCGGCCGCTAATGCAAAAAAAGCTACAGGTACTGAAGTTTTTGATTTGAGCCTGGGTAGCCCCGATCTCCCGCCTGATGAAAAGGTCAGAAAAGTCTTATCGGAACAAAGTGCGTTAGCAAGTACATATGGTTACACTTTAGGCGGTACAAAACGCTTTAACGAGGCGGTCGCTAACTATTACCAACGACGTTCAGGTGTTGCGTTAAACCCTGAAACAGAAATCATCCAAACGATGGGATCCCAAGAAGGACTTGTCCATCTGCCTTTTGCTTTCTGTAATGAAGGAGATTTTGTGCTGACAACGAATCCGGCTTATGTAGCTTATGAAGCGGGCATTAAGCTTGCGGGTGCAGTTCCATATGAGATGCCATTGTTAGCGGAAAATGGTTTTTTGCCTGACTTGGACGCAATTCCTGAAGAAGTTGCACAAAATGCTAAATTGCTCATTCTGAATTTACCGGGAAATCCTGTTCCGGCGATGCCGAGCCTGGAATACTTTGAGAAAGTAGTAGCTTTCGCAAAGAAATATAATGTCATCGTGCTTCATGACGCTGCCTATTCCGAATACTATTTCTCAGGTGATTCCCCAGTCAGCTTCTTATCGACACCGGGTGCGATGGAGGTTGGAATGGAAATTAACTCATTATCCAAGAGCTTCAGCCTGGCGGGTGCAAGAATAGCCTATATTGCCGGCAACGCAGAGATGGTGGGTATTATGAAACAGCTTAAATCGAATCTGGATTACGGTACGTTCGGTCCGATTCAGGAAGCTGCAATCGTTGCTCTCGATAATGCCGAAGAAATTACGGATCGTTTGCGGGAAGAATTTTCAGCGCGTCATAAGGTTTTAATGAAAGGGATGGAGGAGATTGGATGGTCAGCCACTCCGTCAAGCGGCGGCATGTTCGTCTGGGCTAAGTATCCGTATGACATGGATGACAAGGCCTTTGTTTTTCATGTGATTGAACAATGTGGTGTCGTCATGGTTCCTGGTAGTATCTTCGGCACAGAAGGCGCTGGTTTCGTCCGGTTGGCGCTTGTTCAGAAGGTGGATGTGATAGAGAAAGCGATTGAACGACTACGGAGTTTAGGTATGTAAGTAGAAGAAGGTTAGCGAGGGGCGGAGATAACCGCCCTTGCTAACCTTTTTATGTGGAATGAATTAGAAAACCTGCTATTACCGCTTCGGCTATCACGTAGGCGCGCCTGCGCTAGATGGTAAATGTAAGAAAGTGTATTGCTTTTTCGGGGATTGCTAAGGCGATTAATATAAGTCCAATACATATGGATAGAGTTGGAAATCATTCTAATACCGCTTCGGCGCTTTGTGGATGCCTCCCGCGATAAGCCAGAAAGAAAACCGCTTTCAGTCTTATCGCTTCGGCTACCACGTAGACGCGCCTTCGCTAGATAGTCTCTATGTAGAAAAGCGTATTTCATTATCGGGGATATGGCCTACAGCTTGTAGTACGTACGTTTTCAATGAAATTAATATCAAATAATAATCACATTATAATCTCAGTCTATACATCTTAAAATCACTTTCAATAATGTACACACCAGCGTAGGCGCGGCAAAGGGGTAGCCGAAGCCTTGAGACTGGATGCGAAGCGCTAATCCAGGCTCATGGCGAGAGGCATCCCCAAAGCGCCAAGCGATCTACAATCCACACTCTGAACCGAAACTCCTTCAATAATGAATACCTAGAAAAGCTGGTAGAAAAAGCTTAAACTTTAGTGACGGGTTAACCAATGCTATACTAGGGTGCTGGGTGTAGAATTGCGTTTTAATTAGCCAAATCGAAGCGCCGTATCGGATTCATTTGAACTCTTTATTATATAGCTATCCTATTTATTGAAAATAGATTCAACGGAATGGAGTTAAAAACTATGGACAAGAAAAAAGGCGGATTGAAGCCGTTTTACTCTCTAATTGTATCAACAGGAATCCCGAAGCTGGCTTTAACTATCGGCTTGACAGCAGGCGTGTTGACGACACTTGCAGGGTTGGTTGTCCCTTTGCTAACGAAAAGCTTAGTGGATGGCTTTTCGGTTGCCTCGCTAAGTATCCCGCTAATGATTGCTATCGGAGTGGCGTTCATTGTTCAAGCGGTAATTGATGGGGTATCCATTTATTCACTTAGTTATGTAGGGCAAAAAGTGGTTGCCAAATTGCGTGAACGAATGTGGACGAAGTTGATTCGTTTGCCTGTCAGTCACTTTGACAAGGAATCGAGCGGAGAAACGGTGAGCCGTGTCATTAATGATACGGGAATCGTGAAAGAATTGATTACGCAGCATTTCCCACAATTCATTACGGGTGTTATTTCGATTATAGGCGCGGTGACAATTCTACTCATTATGGATTGGAAAATGACACTTATAATGTTGATTTCAGTTCCTATAACAGTAGTTATTATGATTCCGCTTGGCAGCAAAATGGCTAAAATTTCACGTGGATTACAAGATGAAACAGCTTTATTTACGGGGCAAATTCAGCAGACGCTCGGCGAAATTCGCTTGATGAAAGCTTCCAATGCCGAGAAGAATGAAGAGGCAAGTGGAAAAGCTGGAATCGGAAAATTACTCGGATTTGGCTTGAAAGAAGCTCGTATTTTTGCTCTGATTGCTCCCTTTATGTATCTAGTTGTCATGGTCGTCATCGTCATGATTATCGGATATGGCGGCATGCGTGTTGCGAACGGCACAATGTCGACAGGTACACTTATTGCATTCCTACTGTATCTATTCCAAATTATTTTTCCAATTACATCATTTGCTATGTTCTTCACGCAATTGCAAAAGGCGAAAGGCGCAACAGAGCGTATTATCGACATTTTGAAATTGCCATTGGAAGAAGGTCAGGATGGCTTAGTGATGGATATCACTGACAAAGTAATTCAGGTTGTGGATGTATCCTTTGCCTATGAAGCGGATGAGCCAGTGATTGGGAACGTGTCTTTTGAGGCGCGACCTGGTGAAATGATTGCATTCGCAGGGCCGAGTGGTGGGGGGAAAACGACGATGTTCGGATTGCTTGAACGTTTTTACGAACCAACAGCTGGTGAAATCCGAATTGGCGGCACGCCCATAAATGAGTTGTCGATGGCATCGTGGCGTAGTCAGATTGGCTACGTTTCACAGGAAAGTGCCATGATGGCCGGAACGATTCGCGAAAACTTATGCTACGGTTTAGAAGATGGTGAAAGTATTCCGGATGAAAGGCTTTGGGAAGTTGCTGAAATGGCTTATGCTGACGAATTCGTCAAAACATTTCCGAAAGGATTGGACACTGAAGTTGGCGAACGAGGTGTGAAACTTTCGGGAGGTCAAAGACAGCGGATTGCCATCGCACGAGCATTTCTACGTGATCCGAAGATATTGATGATGGACGAGGCAACAGCAAGCCTTGACAGTCAATCGGAAAGTGTTGTTCAAGATGCACTGTCGCGATTAATGGAAGGGCGTACAACATTCGTTATCGCCCACAGATTATCCACAATTGTCGATGCAGATAAAATTATTTTCATCGAGAATGGGCAAGTAACGGGCAGTGGAACACATAAAGAATTGATAGAAACACATGCGTTGTATCGTGAATTTGCGGAACAGCAACTGGCTTAACGCTTTAGCCCATACTAAGAGCTCGCAGAAGGTGTCTTTTTACCAGAATGCGGGCTCTTTTTATTCTTTAAATATATTCATTAAACCCATTAAGACGATCACTAGTAGAGAAGTTCCTTTTAGGTTGGACGGTAGGATAGATGACTCTGAAGCGATACTGTGTTAAACTATTCTTACTATTAGTGAGTGGAGGTGAGGAATGATGTTAGATACTGTGTATGCACGTGAATGTTTACTGGAATATTTAGCCACTTCATGTGCGATTACTCATGAAATTACAGTCAACGGGACAAGTCTGTCCTTTTTTAGACAATTTCAGTAATCACACAGCTGTTTGGCATTTCATTCCTTACGATTATTTTTTAAGGGGGAGATCGCTTACACGCGGTCTTTTTTTGATGTCTAGATTTCGGGTGTCTATAGGGCGCTCTGTGCTTTTCTAGAAATGCTTCCAGTTGTGAACATAAAACGGAAGGAAGCGAATAACGATGATATGTACAATTCAACAAGTAAGCAAAATGCTCGGTGGGAATACAATTTTTGAAAATCTTTCTTTGGAGATAAAAACAGGGGATAAGTTAGGTATCGTTGGTAGAAATGGGAGCGGGAAAACGACGTTATTTAAGCTGGTATCGGAAATGGAACAACCAGATAGTGGGGCAATTCATTTTAAAAAGGGTACGAAAATAGGCTATTTAGCGCAAATTCCTATATTTGAAAAAGAAACGACCGGCTTTGATGTGCTCAATAGTGCATTTAAAGAGCTGAAGGAAATGCAGGCGAAAATGTCGGAGTTAGAGACAAAGCTAGCCAATGTCGGAAACGAGGACATGGATAAGTTGCTTCGGGTATATGGGGATTTACAGGAGGAATTCGCGCGTCGTGATGGTTATGCGGTGGACTCGGAAATCGACAAAGTCATCAATGGATTACAGTTGAAATCTTTTGTCGGACGGTCCTTCGGACAATTAAGCGGCGGTGAACAGACGAAGATTATGCTAGGTAAGCTCTTGTTGACGAAGCCGGATTTGCTGCTATTGGATGAACCGACGAATCATTTGGATTTATTTGCTGTCGAGTGGTTAGAAGAATATCTGAAGGATTATACGGGAACAGTCGTCATCATTTCGCATGATCGTTACTTTTTGGATAGTGTCGTGATGAAGATTGCAGATCTTGAAGAAGGAGAGCTCAATCTATATTTCGGGAATTATTCCGCTTTCATCCACGAAAAAGAAGAGCGTCTTATGAGGGAGTTCCAGGATTACGAAGAGCAACAAAAGAAAATCAGGAAAATGAAAGAATCCATTAAACGGCTCCGCCAATGGGCAAATGAAGCCAATCCTCCGAATCCTGGATTGCACCGGCAAGCGCGCAATATGGAACGAGCGCTAGAACGGATGGGAAAGGTAAGGAAGCCACTCATCGATCCGAAGAAGATGACCTTGTCTTTTGAAGCCGCGCCAAGAAGCGGTAAGGAAGTTGTTGTAATGGAAGGAGTCATGAAATCATTTGGTCAACAGGAGCTTTTAAAGGGTGCCGATTTCCATGTATATTGGAAAGATCGAACAGCGATTGTCGGCCGGAATGGATGCGGGAAATCAACCGTACTAAAAATTCTTTTGGGAGAACTTCCAATTGACGCTGGGTTGAGTAAAGTAGGGAATAGCGTGAAAATCGGATTCTTGTCACAACACTTTGAAATCAAAGACCCGAAGGCACGTCTTATTGATGTCTTTCGGGGGGAAGTGAACGTAGCTGAAGGGGAAGCTCGACATATATTAGCGAAATTCATGTTTTACGGTCCAGATGTATTCATGCGAATTGGAGACTTAAGCGGTGGAGAACGGATGCGGCTTCGTTTGGCGCAACTGATGTATCAGGATGTTAATTTCCTAGTGCTTGACGAGCCGACCAATCATTTGGATATTGAGTCACGCGAGGTATTAGAAGAGGCACTTGAAGATTTTGCGGGTACAATTGTTGCGGTTTCGCATGACCGTTATTTCCTAAATAAATTATTCTCCCGCACGGCATGGTTGGAAGAAGGTCTTATTACAACATTTGAAGGGCCATACAATTGGGCTCGCCAGAAGTGGCAAGAGTTTCAAAGTAATAAGGTAGAAGAAGTGATTAAACCTGCTGTAGTCGAAAAACTGAAGTTAGCAAAAGTGAAAGAAGAAGATCTTGAAAACGTCGAAGAATCCATTATAAGGATTGAACTTGCAATTGGAACACTGGAAAAAGAAGCGGCAGACGAAACAGATTGGGTGAACTATGAATTAAGCTTAACGAAGATTGCAATACTGCAAAAAGAGCTAGAGTCTTGTTATGAGAGATGGACGAGTGAAGTAGACTCGTAAAATTAAAACAATCGAAGGTGGGAAAAATAATATGAAAATCATTGTCACCAACAAGATCAAGACAAGGCATTAAAGTTTTATACAGAAGCGCTAGGCTTTGTAAAAAAACATGATGTTCCCAGTGGAGAATTTAGGTGGATTACGCTTGTTTCACCAGGAGAGCAAGAAGGTACTGAGCTTCTGCTCGAACCAGATAATCATCCAGTAGCCAAAGAATATCAAAAGAAGCTGTTTGAAGAAGGCATACCTGTAACCATGTTTGGTGTTGAGGATGTTCGCAAAGAGTACGATAGGTTATTGAAACACGGCGTGAAGTTTACTTTAGAGCCAACAAAAGCAGGTGAAGTCACAATAGCTGTCTTCGACGATACATGCGGAAACCATATTCAGATAATACAGCAGTAACTTTAAGCGGCAAGCAATTATTCATAACAGGATAACCTGCCCCTCGGTAAAAGGGTCGTGATTCATTCGCCGAAAGCGGACCGGAAATAGTCCAGTGAAAATGGCGGTTTTCAAGCCCTTCTCGCCAGTAACTTATGTAAATTAGTAAGAAACCCAGCTAATCTTCACACGAGAAGATAGCTGGGTTTTTAAAGTTGGATATGCAAAATAAATGCGAATTATCGCTCACAGGTACAGACAGCCAAAGCAATCTTCAAAACAGTCACTTGTTCATGATCCTACAAAACCGCCTCCGTCTACATGAAGCGTTTGACCTGTCATATAACTGGAATCTGTAGATGCTAAAAATACATAAGCAGGTGCATTTTCTGCGGGTTGGCCGCGGCGTTTCACTGGTGTATCCGATCCATGCTGTTGCACTTTTTTTGCATCGAACGTTGCTGGGATGAGTGGCGTCCAAATTGGACCGGGTGCTACGGCGTTAACGCGAATCCCTTTTTCTGCTAAATTCAACGCTAGTGAGCGGGTAAATGAAGTAATTGCTCCTTTCGTCGCGGAATAATCTAGCAAGCCGGGGGAACCGTTATACGCCGTTACAGAAGACGTGTTAATGATGGAATCGCCATTTGTCATATGGTTTAAAGCCGCTTTCGTCAAATAAAATAATCCGAAGAAGTTCGTTTCAAATGTTTCTCGGAGTTGATCTGCTGAAATAGCAAAAATATCGTCCTGCGGAAACTGTTTTCCAGCATTGTTTACAAGGATATTCAAACTGCCGAATTCATTAACTACTTCATCGATTAATTGCTCACAATGTTCCTCTTCACTGATGTCGATTCGAATTTTTAGCGCTTTCCCGCCATATTCTTCAATCAATTTAACAGTCATGTTCGCATCGATATCTTCCTGCTCACTTAAATATGCGATAGCGACATTTGCACCTTCCTTTGCATATGCGACAGCAACTGCCCGTCCGATACCGCTGTCTCCACCTGTTATCAATGCGGTTTTTCCTTTTAATTTCCCTGAGCCTTTATAATTCTTATCGTCATAAATCGGGGCTGGATTCATTTCTGCTTCCACGCCGGGTTGCTCGTTTTGTGTCTGTCCTGGAATCTTATTATCAATTTTCTCATACTTATCTTCTGGCAAAGCAATTCCTCCTTACGAATGGTCTTCTTAAGAAATCATTCCCTGTCAATTAATGAACTAAACGAAAAACGCCCAAATTGCCGTAAATGGGGCAATTTGGGCGTTTCGTTCAACAAGGAGGAATGAAGTTCAATTCCTTCCTGTTGCAGCCTCGGAGTGATTGAATTTTATAGAAGTCCAATCCATTTCCAATACGTTGCACTGAATAGAAGGATAAGTAAATAGCCGACAACCGTAAGCACGATACCAGATTTCAGGAAATCCTTTACTGTAAACGAACCCGTACCATAAGCAAGCATGTTTTGCGGTGCGCTGACTGGAAGAAGGAAACCAAAGCTGATAACGAATTGTTGGATCAAAACAAATCCGACACTGTTCGCATCCAAGGAAATCGTCGTTGTAAGCGCGATGAAAATTGGAATAAGTGCCGATGACAAGCTCGTCGCGCTGGCGAATCCTAAGTGAATGAGAATGTTGAACAATGATAGTAAGGCAATCGTCGCTAGGAGCGGCATATTTTCAAGGCCCATTGCGCCGAACACCCGATTGGATAACCATTGGGCGCCTCCTGTATCCAAGAGGACCGTACCAAGTGCGATCCCTACGGCGAAGACGATGATTGTTCCCCACGGAATAAGTTTTTCAACCGTTTTCCATTCGAAGACGCCAATTTTTGGGGAGAGCAAAATCGCAATCGCCACAAGCGTCACGGTCGTCGTGTCAAATGGGTGAAGTACTTCTTCCGTTGACCAGAAGAACAAAAGAGCGAGAGCGACGACAATCAACCGTTTCTCTGAAGATTTCATCGGGCCAAGTTCTTTCAGCTGACCCTGAATCAGTTCCGCGCCACCTTCAACAACTTGCGTTTCAGGCTTAATTAGTTTAATCATAACGAAATACAGGACGACGGACATGATAATTGACCATGGAGCGGCATACATGAACCAAGCTCCCCAGGAGATAGACACGCCCATTTCACTTTCGATGAAACCGAGCGCCACCATATTTTGTGCAGCACCTGTCTTGATGCCGATATTCCAGATTGAGACTGATTGGACGGCAGTGATGACAAGGAGTGCACCAAGACGGCTATTATGTGGTAAACCGAACGCCGCTACCATCCCAAGAAGAATTGGAACAACCGCGCCTGCACGTGCAGTAGCACTTGGCACGAAGAACGCCAGAACAATCGATACAATGATGGCACCAAAGACGATAGCGCCAGTTTTCACGCCTACTTTCGAAAGAATATATAGCGCGAGCCGTTTATGAAGATTTGTGGCCTGCATCGCCGCTGCTAAAAAAAGGGCAGCGGCAACAAGCGCAACCGCGGAGTTTGAAAACCCGCCTAGCGCAAATGTAAGAGCCGCTTTTGTGCCAAGCAAGACATCGGGATTCGCCATATCGGGTGCAAGACCGAGTGTCACAGCAATAAGGCCGATAATCATTGCTGAACTCACAGGATAAGCTACCGCTTCCGTCATCCAAAGAATGACCGCAAACGCCAAAATAGCGAGTGCACGCTGCCCCATAACAGGCAAGTCCTCACCCGAATTAGGCAGAAGCATGATGACAATCATGACGATGAACGCCAGGGCAATCCAATATGGCTTCAGATTACGTTTGGGCTTTTTAATCGTTTCAGCGGTTTCCAACGGTTATCAAACCTTTCTGCTCTATACGTACTTATACTAATTGTACCCATACTATATAGGCGATAAAACACGCAAAAACTACAAAATTTGTAAAAACGAAAAAATCAAAAATTCACCTGAAATACATCATTATTCGAATCGTAAAATGAGGAATCACCACTTGTACCTGTATTATTAATTAGAAACTATAACGTTTAAGAGATTTCTTAATAGAATATTCGTTAACATGGATGAGTACCGTTGATTGTAGTGGAAGCGCTCGACTCCTGCGGGAATAGCATGAGCCTTGAGACCCCGCAGGGAGCGGAGCGGACGAGGAGGCTCAAGCCATGCCCGCGGAAAGCGAGCGCTGGAACGAAAAGCAACTGCTTTAGGTTAATCCTTGTTATCCTCTACCAACTTAATAAAAGTCTATTTGACTAGAGACGAGTAAGCGTTCGCCTAGAGTGTAAATTAACCTTGAATTTACTACTATTTCATTAATAAATAATCTGGATTTAATAGAAGAAAATGATAAGTGGGAAAATTTTCTGTTTAGTGTAACGAAATCTATTTATTGCAGTCTAATTATGTAATAGAACAAAGAAAGGGTTGGTCAAATTGAAAAAGAAGATAATTTGGCTTTTTATCACGGCATTCGTTACTGTAGCTGCAATTTCTCTAGCTTTATTAATGGATAAAGTGACCGTCACTGCGTCAGGTATTGCGCTATCGGAAAGAGGATGGAGCGCAACCTTCTCAACGGCTTTGAAAAAAGAAGCGCTAGGAACAGATGATTTATACATTACTGATCAAAATGGAAAGCGAATAGACACGGGTATCGCGCTTACCAATGCAGACAAGACGCTCCACGTACAAGGCCTTACGCCAGGCTCGTATGCCCTCCATGTCAATAAAAATGCAGTAAACGGGAAATACCTTACATCACTTCCAATCGATGAAATTAAGTTCACAGTGCATGAAACAATCGAGTCCGTCGCCTCTGAAAAAGAGCTGATAGCGTATTTCGAACGAGCGAAATCTATGCAGTCGACAGATGTAATGGCTACGGAAGAGTCAACAAATTCTAAGGCTGATTCAGCTGAATCTAGTGCTGGAGTGGGAGGAGAAGACCATTCAACAACGAACAACCAAGTTGAAGGGGTCGATGAAGCCGACTCCGTGAAGACGGATGGCAACTATATCTACACCGTAGGAATTGGCAATAATAAAGTTGCAATTACCGATATTCGCAACCCGAAGAAAGTTAAAAAAGTGGCAGAAATTAAAATGGAAGACGAGTATTACCCTTACCAATTGTTTCTACATGACGACACACTAATCGTTTTAGGCGATAAATATGTACCGCATCATTATGAGAAAGGCAGTGCGAAATCTGAAATAAGTAGGCCCGTGAACGGAATGACAACCGTCCGGATGTATAGTATTTCCAATCCCGAGAAACCCAAACTAATTCGCGAAATTGGTACAGAAGGTCATTTAAACGGTGCGCGGAAGACAGGTAATATGCTGTACTTCGTGACAAATGTTTGGCCGAATTTTTGGGGTGTGAAAAATGTCGAAGGAGACTTACTCCGCCCGCAAGTATACGACTCGACGGAAGACAAAGAGGCAACACTTCTAGACTATACAGATATCGCTATTCTTCCTGGAGCGATGGAACCATCCTACTCCGTCATTACGGCTATCGATCTATCATCACCTGCAGAAAGCAAGGTTACGACAAAAGGTTATCTCGGCGGTAGCGAGCAGCTTTATATGTCCAAAGATAACTTATACCTTACAGCGACAATTTACGAAACGAACGCCTCTACTTCTAGTAAAATGATTTGGAATCCAGGCAGTGCAAACAGTGAACTATTCAAATTTAATTTGAATAAAACAGATGTTGCGTTCCACAGCTCCGCCACGTTGAAAGGTCATTTATTAAACCAGTTTTCAATGGATGAGCATAACGGCTATTTCCGCGTCGTAACAACAGAGGGGAATATGTGGGATGAAAAGAAGCCGTCTCAAAATCATCTATTCATTTTAGATGAAAACCTAAAACAAACAGGATCGGTCGAAGGCCTTGCGAAAGGGGAAAGAATCTACTCTGCGCGCTTCATGGGGGATAAGGCTTATATGGTTACCTTCCGCGAAACGGATCCGTTATTCGTTATCGATGTGGCCGATCCAGCTGCTCCGAAAGTGCTCGGAGAATTGAAAATACCGGGATTCAGCAATTACCTGCATCCACTTGACGATAACCATCTAATCGGTTTTGGCTATGAAACGGTTGCTGAAAAGAATCCGCAAGGCGGAGAACCCTTCATTATGACGATGGGTATGAAAATTTCTTTATTTGACGTATCCGATTTCAATAATCCAGTTGAAAAGGACACTGAAATCATCGGTGGTCGAGGGACCCATTCACAACTCCAATATGATCACAAAGCGCTGTTTCAACATAAAGAACGAAAATTATATGGCTTTCCCATCTCAATTTATGATGAAAAGGGGAAAGACAGCATTGAGTTCCAAAGTTCAGGCGCACTTGTTTATGAAATTACACCGGAAAACGGTATCGTTTTAAAAGGAGATTTGCTGAAAAAGAGTACCCCTGGAGAACAATATGAGGAATGGGAATACGAAGTCCAGCGTATGCTCTACAATAAGGATGTTCTGTATACGATTTCAATGAAAGAAATTAACAACTATTCACTTGATACGTACGCGCCAATCAGCAATATACAAATTAACTAAATGCAAATCGAGTCAGAAAGATCCGGTTATGTGCCGGGTCTTTTCTCATGGACAAATTTAGCTGAGAGGATGATAACCTAATTGTTCATTGTTATTTTCCGCCAGCAACGATAAGATTATTTAAATAGATTGGAATTGAACGATTGTCTACAAGTACAGAGGGGGTGTGTATCATGCCGATAGTGGATAAAGAGATGGCAATTGATTGTTGTTTGCTCGCGGGACGTTTAATGATGGAAGCTGGAGCCGAGACCTATCGGGTGGAAGATACGATGGCACGTATGGCTGAAACACAGCAATTATCAGCTACTCATAGTTTTGTGATTCCAACAGGTATTATCTTTTCGCCGGGTAGCCCACACCATACGAGACTGGTTCGGATAAAGGACCGCACGACTGATCTTGAAAAGGTAGCGCTCGTTAATGATGTTTCGCGTAAACTATCAACTGATCACTACACACTCGAGGAAGCATACACGAAACTTCAAGAAATCGACAAAGCGAATGTTATGTTCCCATTATGGCTACAAATCATCGCAGCTGCCATTGCAAGCGGCTGCTTTCTAATTATGTATGAAGGTCTTTGGAAGGACGTACCTGTCGCTATCTTCGCGGGGGGTGTTGGCTACGTCATTGTGACTAAAATTCACGAGCTGACTAGAGTGAAGTTTTTCGCTGAATTTGTTGCATCACTTTTCATAGGGCTAACCGGCTTTGTTGTGGTGCAGATTGGATTAGGAACTGAGCTCGATAAGATAATTATTGGATCCGTCATGCCGCTCGTTCCAGGACTATTAATCACAAATGCTGTGCGCGACATGATGGCGGGGCATTTCATGTCCGGATTATCAAAAGGGGCAGAAGCCTTTCTGACTGCGTTTGCAATCGGAGCAGGTGTAGCACTCGTCTTATCTTTTTGAATGAAAAAGGAGTGAGGTCTTGACGTGGATTATTCAAGCGGTTCTTAGTTTTCTCGCCGCGACAGGATTTGGAATTATTTTCAATGCCCCTCGTAGAATGCTATTTTATTGTGGTTTTGTAGGGATGACGGGCTGGCTGGTTTATAGCGTGTTTAATGGGCTATCGGGTGATCCAATGCTGGCTTCCTTCCTAGGCGCATTCATGGTAGCGCTAGTAGCGACGATTTTTGCCAAACGTTTTCGAACGCCGATGATCATATTCAGTGTCGCGGGAATCATTCCGCTCGTACCGGGTGGGATGGCCTATAATGCGATGCGTCATATTGTTGAAAAGGATTACCTCACTGCAATTTCTTATGCTTCAGGGGCTTTCATGGTGTCCGGTGCAATCGCAATGGGGCTCGTTTTTGCAGAGGTAATTATTCAGCTCATTTTCCGGTCAGGTATTGGTAGGAAAAGAAGCAAGGTAGCATAAAAATGGAGTGCTCTTTTGCTAAGAGACACTCCGTTTCATTATTATTATTATTATTATTATTCCCCGAAAGTGATGTTGTCAGATGTAACGGGTATACCAATATAGTAGCCTTGAACAGCATCTACACCCATTTCTTTTAGAAGGTCGAATTGTTCTTTCGTTTCAACACCTTCCGCAACAACATAGAGGCCCATTGATTTGCTGAATCGGATCATTCCTTCAACGAGTTGCTGCGTTTTCGGCTGTCGTGTTAAAGAGTGGATAAAGAGCTTATCGATTTTTACCTTTGTAATCGGTAAATGTTGCATATAGCGGAATGATGCGTAGCCTGTACCAAAGTCGTCGAGTGCGAATTCGATTCCCGCGTCTTGTAGCGCTTTCATTTGAAGGTTGATGGAATTTTCCTCTTCTGCCTGAAAAGCAAATTTCTCTGTAATCTCAAGTTCGATGTAGTTGGCGGGACATTGAGTTGTCTCAAGGATATTAATTATTTTGTCCTTCATATTAGCATTGCTAAACTCCCTCACAGAAGAGTTCACTGAAATACCAACGCTATATCTCTGCCTATACCAAGATGCTGCAAGCTTTGCGGCTTCTTCGAGAACGAAAGCTCCGATGTCATGGATGAGACCGTTTTCTTCGGCGATTGGAATAAGTTCATCAGGCATGATTGTACCTAATTCGTCATCTTCCCATCGGACAAGAGCTTCGTATAGCGTTACTTTACCTGAAGCGATATCCAACTGCGGTTGATAGGCGACTTGTAAATTATTGTGGTTAAGCGCAGTGAGCATTTTTCTATCGATGGTTGCCCTTCTATTTAATACTTTGTGCGATGCTGCAGATAAGGAAGATATTTTTCCTCCACCGTTTCCAACAACATCTTTAGTGGCAGCGAGTGCAGCTTTCATCAAATGATTATACGTTTGTTGGTCTTCAGGATAACGAACGATGCCTCCGCTAATAGGTAGTGACAAGGCGAAGTTGTCGATGTAAATTGGATTCTTTTCAAGGAATATTAGGAATCCCTGTACATACCAATCACCGAAAGAAGTCAGAACGATAAATTCATTGACACCGACCCTGGCAATCAGATTATCCTGGAAGTAACGCTTGAGTCGGTTTGAAAATGATTTGACTAGTTCCGCCTTGGATTCCGATGATTGCAAATCCTTCAATGTATAATAGTGATCGATGCTTATGAAGACTAAGGAGAAGTGTTTTTTCTCTTCAATATGATTATTTACAACCGTCTCAAGCTTGTAACGGCTCATCAGTCCTGTTTCGTAGTCGATAAAAGCAATTTGTTGAAGCTGGTCACGTAATTCTATGTCGGCAGTAATGTCCAATTCAAGAAAAGTGAAAGAGTTATTTTTATCGTCACTGTCTGACTTAATCGGAATTGCAATCAGATTGACAAAGTAAGGTTCGCCGAAGCGTGTAACCTTTTCCACCGTGCCAAACCATGTGTTTCCACTTTTTACGCTATCCCAAATGACATAAGCATGTTCTTGTCCACGATCTGTGTCGGGGAACATTTGCCACAGGGATCTGCCAATTACCCGTTTTGGTGTCCATTTGCTTATTTCTAAAAAGTTCTTGTTAGTATATATAATTGAACCTTCGGCGTTTGTCCGGGTTACCATGTAAAATTGTTCAAGACTTTTCATTATGTCCGGTAGTTCCGGCACGAATAGTCCATAATCTGGTTTCATATAAATGCCTCCTTCCGGGTATGGGATACTACCATTATAATGAAGATATGGCGTCTGTACATCATGGAAATGCTAAATTCACAGTGAATATCGATAATGGTAGATAAATAGTCAGATTGGAGGAGGGGCAAGATGGGGAGATTGAAAGGCATCACTATGATTGTCTTCGGAGCGATGCTTTGGGGAGCGACAGGACCTATGATGGAATGGATTCTAGCAAACAGTCAGTTATCAATTCCATTCATGCTTATAACACGTCTTCTTGTCGCAGGGGTATTTATACTTGTGCCTCTGAAGTTAAAAGGTATAAAAATAATGCTTCCGCTGCAGCAAAAAGTATGGTTGCGTCAAATAATTATTTTCGGGATATTTGGGATGATGGCGGTTCAATATGCTTTTTTGGCTTCCATTAGTACAAGTAATGCGGTAATTGCTACGTTATTTCAATTCTTAGCCCCAATTTACATCATCGCCTTCGTATCTTGGAAGCAGAAAGCCAGTCCACCAGGAGCCCAGGTACTTGGCATGTCTGTCACCATTGTAGGGTTGTTTTTACTTCTTACAAATGGCTCTTTAACAGGTTTTTCTTTGAGTAAGGAAGCGATTATTTGGGGTATATTAGTAGGTTTTACATTTGCTTTTTATACACTTTATCCTGCACGGCTAATGGCTGAATGGGGCGTGTTGTTGGTAGTTGGTTGGGGTATGCTCATCGGCGGTAGTATCCTGCTTATTATGAATCCAGTGACGTACATAACAGAATTACATTATCTAATGGATTGGAAATTATCAATGATGCTTCTCCTAGTGATCATTGTGGGAACAGTAGCGTTCGTCTTGTTCTTAGGTAGCATGAAATATATAACAGCTGTGGAAACGAGCGTATTATCGAGCTTCGAACCACTTACGGCAATGATTATTTCCGTTCTATGGTTCGGCCAAATGCTTGGTAATTGGCAACTCACAGGAGCAATCATCATGCTGGTAGGCGTTGCGTGGCTATCAATAGCGGGAAGTAGAGCAAGAATATGAAAGCAAAAGAACCGGTCCCGCTTTAAAGTGTACCCTTTGTAAAGGACATTTTAAAAAAACCTTATATAAGTTGAACCGAAGAATTTAACTAACCGCTGATTTCCGTTCCGAGAGGACGCTTTCCGCGGGCACGGCCTCAGCCAATCGAACAGCGAAGGGTTCGATTTGCCTTAATATCTGCGTTCTTTGCAGAAATTAAGGCATCCTTCCCTCGTGCTCCCAACGCTAGCGCTGGAGTCGCCGCTCTCCACTTCAATCAGCTGAAGTGAGTAAGAATCATAAATTCAACATATTTAGGAAACTTGAAGAAGTGACCTAAACCCATTTTCTTCACAAGCTTTTGAAATTGGGGACTGGTATAGTGAACCCCTTGATCCGAGTGGATGAAAGCACCTTCCGTGAACTTTTTCCTTCTTCATTTACCTAGCTATTGCCTTAAATTCATCTGTATATGTAATTCCCTTTTCACTAACAGCTTTTACATAAGGATGTTTCTTCAGTAATCTTTGTTCTTGATCATTAAATAATATCTTTGACATAAGTTCTGCTGTTGGACTTATGTTCTCCTTGTAATCTCCAGCGAAGGCGCCTAACTGGGGTAGCCGAAGCAATAAGACTGACAGTGGTCTTCTGTCTGGCTTATTGCGGGAGGCATCCCCAAGCGCCAAGCGTTGTTGGTAGGCTTCTTTATGTCAACATATAATCGTTGTTATTTCCACTATAAATAAAAGTACCCCATAAGAGAGACTTTTTAAAGTGTCTATCTTATAAGGTACATTTTACTTTGGGTCCGGTTCTTGTTTTAGTTATCGACATAGTTAATATAAAGATCTTCGTCAGCTGTAATGATTAAGTCCTTTGGAACGAGTAGATGAATAGCAAGCGGGCGCTCCACTGAATTATGGGCATTACTTCTATGCCGCGGTACCTTTGTGAACTGATTTAGTAAATAGGCTTCCTGATAAGTGGTATAGCTAATTTCCGTCACAGGGGGTCGCGGAAAGTTGACGGAATCAGCTGTCCATTCGGGTACTTTATAGTTCAGTTTATCTGAAAAGTCAAAGTCACCTATTAAGAGTAGTGGTTTAATGAGTGTCTCTTCAATAAGCCCATCGTTTACACTTTTGCGTTCAACAATTATCATGGAATCCATATTGGAGCTTGCAGTTATTGCAAGCGTATCTGCTATATTATGCGATCTTTTTTCGAGAATCGCAGCAGGATCGATAGAACTGATATCCCCCTCGTAGATAGCAACCCCTTCATGATCGAATTGTTCCTCTGATCCCACTCTAGGTTGAGTGGTAAAAGAATCTGTGTCAATTAGTTCTACAGCGATTGTCGCAATAAGCAAAATTGCGGCGTATGTTGTCAAAAATACATACGTCCATTTTTTATTGATTTGACGTTTTGGTTTGTTCTTCGCCCGCAAAAAGAACCAGACAATTAAACCTATGACTATCAAAGGCAAGAGTGACAACATTATTTCCTCACCTCCGTATTATTCGTAAGTGCGATGGAAATAGCAAAGAGCACACTAATCGTCACAACTATTTTTATAAGAAAAATAAGCAATGACGTTTCAGTACCATAGAAAAAGACGACTTTTTCCATTAAATTTATGCCTCCCACATCTAATCGGAGCATGGGAACTATGAAAAATGCAACGAGTAATAGTGGAATGACAAGCTTGCTACGCTGGATGAACGAACCCGTCACATAACCTAGGCTTGCAAACAGCAAGGTGTAAAGAATGGAAGTCGCAATCCTAATGAAAAAGTCGGCTGGAGAACTGAATAGCCCTGAAGCTTCATTAATCAAGAGATCACTTTGGAATAATGCGAATAACTTAATAACGGAACCCGCTAGGACTGCTGTAATACCGGCAATGGCGGATGCGAGCATTAAAAAGAGAATGCTGGATAAGTTGTGGCTAATCCGGTTTGATACGAACGAAAAAGCATCGTTGCGATAGGCTAGTGTTGTGACAAGGATACCCGTTAAAAGAGCCCAAAATAGTGTGAAGAGTACAGGTACATCACCGGTTGAAAAGGTATATTCAGTTATTACTGTACCTCCACTGGATCCGCCTCCACCCCCGTTTTCAAAGCCTATAAAGAGTCCAATCAGTTGTATAATGAGTAGTGAGCTGAAGACGCTAGTGTAGGCATTCAATTTATGAAGAAATTGTTTTTTGACAATGTCATTTAGGCTTGGTTCCGTTAAATACATCATCAATCCCTCCTTTTGTACCGGTAGTCAATGCAACGTATGCATCATTTGCTGAGACGGGCACTATTTTAATGTCTTGTTGAGAGAGGTGCATCAATTCATCAGAAGTAAAGGTGTTTTTAAAAAGGAATTCACTATATGAACCATTCATCTGGCTACCAAACGTTTCTTTTATCGAAACGTACTCAAGCAATTTCTCGCTTTTACCAATCAGACGGACAAACATTTCTTGTAACTCTGTGATGGAATTGTGAAAGAGAACTGTTTTGTTATGAACTAAAAGGATATCTTCAAGCAAGTCTTCAATTTCTTCAAGGTGATGACTAGATACTAGAATGGTTCTGGGATGCGCGATATAATCTTTTAGGAGCGCACGGTAAAAGTCTTTCCGAGCAATCGTATCCATTCCGGTAGTGGGTTCGTCGAAAATCGTCAGCGGGCAATGTGAAGCCAGGCCGATAATGGCATTGAAGGTACTCTTCTTTCCTTTTGAAAGGTCAATATGACGAGCTTCTGAATGGAAACTGAAATAATCGAACAACCCTTGCGCAAGTGGCGCATCCCAGTTTGGGTAGAAACGATTAGATTCTATTAAAATATCTTGAAGTGTCAGTTTGTCAGAAAAGCTCATTGTATCTTCAATCAGAATGGAGTTTGCAGACACTTTCAAACTGTTGAAAGGATTGTCTGAAAACACTTGGACATCTCCTGATGTAGCTTGGATATGTCCGGCGGCTATTTTCATCAACGTAGATTTGCCAACGCCATTGCGTCCGATGATTCCTGTCAGAACGTTTTCCCGAATACTGAAATTCATCTGGTTCAGGACAGTGCGCCTACCAAACTTCTTTGTGACATCAGTGAAATCAATTACATTCATGATTTTTCCTCCTTTTTCCGCGAACGTTCCTCTTCGATCAGCGACAGCAAATGTGAATCGTCGACTTGGAGAAGCGTGGCTTCGTTGAGTAAGTCTATGATGAGTTGCCGTAGTTTCTCTTCTTTGCGTTTTTTTAACAGTTTGTCGCGTGCATCTGGTGCAACAAACATGCCGAGACCACGGCGCTTGTAAACGACTTCGGCTTCAAGCAATAATGTCAGTCCTTTACCAGCTGTAGCTGGATTTATCGTAAATAGTTCTGCCAATTGGTACTGGGAGTAGACTTTTACATCGGGCGGAAGGGTTCCATCGATTATTTCCGTCTCAAGCCATTCCGCGATTTGTAAGTAAATCGGTTTTGAGCCGCCCATATCGAGCATTCACGTGACCTCCTTTTCAATAGTGCATTACTGTTGTAATGTACTATACGTTAATTTGAAATGAAATGCAATCCGATTATTTAAACATTTTAATTCAATGTACTTTAGATGCAATATTTCCTGGGTTAAGATGTCTCACAATTCAGTCGTATTGGCTATACACAGCCTAGTACCTGTGGCATAATTAGCTTATCAAGAAGTAATTCGTGAAACGAAAGAGTTTTTGGAGGTCAGTGAGATGAAAACTGTTTTTTCTTATGCATTGCCATACAAATGGCCAATTGTAATTGCACTATTTCTTATGCTTCTGGAGTTGTCGGTAGAACTGATACAGCCGCTTCTCATTGCTAAAATTATCGACGATGGCATCTTGGCGGGAAATGAGACTGTTATTTGGACGTGGGGAAGCGTCATGATGGGGCTGGCTTTTGTGGCATTCTTTTCGGGGGTTATCAATTCGTTTTTTGCTGCACATGCTGCACAAAGTTTTGGATTTGATTTGCGTCAGGCACTTTTCCGCCAAGTCCAGACGTTTACCATGGCTACATTTCTCAGGTTCCCAACATCGGGACTGATCACACGTCTGACGAGTGATGTAACGATGGCACAAAACGTCCTGTTTATGGGGCTGCGAATCATGTTGCGTGCGCCGTTGCTTGTTATAGGTAGTTTAATCATGGCTTTTTTCGTTAATGTAAAACTCGCTTTGTTCCTTGTGGTAGGGGCACCATTTTTGCTGGTCTTCCTATATATCATGGCGAAGAAAGGAGTTCGTTACTTTTCTCACGTCCAAAAAAGGCTAGATCGGGTAAATCGTGTAATTCAAGAAAACTTACAAGCGGTTCGGCTCATAAAAGCTTTTTTACGCGGGGCTTATGAAGCGAGCCGCTTCTCCAAAGTATCCGATCTGTTAAGAAAAGATACTGTAAAAGCGATGCGGATGATGGAACTTATCTTGCCAATTCTACTGTTCGTTATGAACGCCAGTTTAATGGCTGTGCTATGGTTTGGTGCAATTGAAGTTCGTGACGGGGGAGCGCAAGTGGGGGAGCTGGTCGCGATCGTCAACTATGCGATGCGTATGACTGGTGCATTTTCCATGTTCTCTTTCATCATCATTGCATTCTCACGTGCGAAAGCCTCCTCCGAAAGGATGGAAGAAGTATTACTTGCAAATGAAGACCTAGAAATCCATCGTTCAGAAAGTACAGGACTGCTGCGCAATGAAGGCGATTTACGATTCGAAAACGTGTCGTTCATGTACCCGGGTAAAATGGAACCAATTTTGGATAATGTGTCATTCCATGTTTCCTCCGGTGAAAAGCTAGCAATCATGGGGGCAACCGGCTCTGGGAAATCCACTTTACTAAACCTCATTCCTCGGATTTTCGAAAAGAGTTCTGGTGAAATATATGTGTCTGGGACAGAAGTGGATGAATGGCCGTTGAAAGACTTGCGGGATACAATCGGACTCGTTCCACAGCAATCGATTTTATTTACAGGGTCCATTTTGGAAAACTTATCGTGGGGAGATACCGAAGCGCATGTCGATGAGTTGGAAGAGGCGGCGGAGAAAGCGCAAATCCATGAATCAATTGATTTGTTCCCGCTAAAATATGGGACACGGGTCGGACAGAAAGGCGTCAACTTATCAGGCGGTCAAAAGCAGCGATTGTCCATCGCACGTGCGCTTGTGCGAAAACCATCTATCCTGATTCTTGACGACAGCACAAGTGCACTTGACGTGAAAACGGAAACTGCGTTATGGGATGCGCTTGAAGGGGAAGAGGCAACAATGCTCGTTGTAACACAAAAAATCCGGACTGCACAAGGCGCAGACAAAATTCTTCTTCTGGATGAAGGGAAAGTTGTCGGCTACGGAACACATGACGACTTGATTCTGCAATCTGCATTGTACCGAAAAATTGCAGAATCTCAATCCGATGAGGAGGTGGCTGCCGATGTTACGCGCAATTCGTAAACCGTTCGGCTACGAGCCGATCCTATCCAAAGAAGATATTCAAGGTAAAGGAAAAAAGAAGAAAGAGCGTGCAGGTAATTGGAAGTCAGTCCTATACCGGATTTGGACACTTGTAGATGAACAGCGAGGTCTGCTAATTGCAGTGCTCTCACTTGTTTTTGTCAGTTCGATTTTGGCGTTGCTCGGACCGTTGATGATTGGAAAAATTATTGATAACTACATTATTCCGATGAATTTTGCAGGTCTAGGCGGCAATATAGGATTGCTAATCGCAATTTATATTGGTATATCGTTTGCCATGTACTTTCAGAACTATTGGATGGTAGGTATTGCTCAGCAGACGGTTTTTCGTTTGCGAACAAGCCTGTTTGCCCATCTGCAAAAATTACCGGTCACATTTTTCGATAAACGGCAACACGGCGAACTGATGAGCCGGATTACAAACGATATTGAGAACGTCAGCCAAACGCTGAATTCCTCTTTCATCCAAGTGTTTTCAAGTATTTTGACACTGACGGGGACATTTGCTGTCATGCTTTACTTAAGTCCACTTCTGACACTACTGACAATGATTATTGTGCCTATCATGTTCATAGCGATACGATGGATTACCCGTCGTACTGGGTTGTTGTTTAAAGAACAACAACGGGCGGTCGGTGAATTGAATGGAATGATTGAAGAGACCATTTCCGGTCAGCGTATAGTCAAAGCGTTCTCGCAGGAAGACCGTGTGATGGAGGAATTTGCACAGAAGAGTGACAGGCTTCGTGGTACGGGATTCTGGGCATTGGCCTATTCCGGGTTTATCCCCAAAGTGATGAACATGCTGAACAATGCCAGTTTTGCGGTCGTTGCAGGAGTTGGTGGATTACTTGCATTAAAAGGAGATGGGGTTGTTACAGTTGGAACAATCGTTATCTTTTCGGAATTTGCACGCCAGTTTACTCGTCCACTCAATGATCTTGCTAACCAGTTCAACACAGTTCTATCGGCAATTGCGGGGGCTGAAAGGGTATTCAAGATAATGGATGAGCCTGTTGAGAAAGACGAAGCAACAGAATTTGGAAATACAACACTGCGAGGGGATATCGAATTCCGCAATGTGTCATTCGGTTACGCAGTTGAAACTGACGGCTATACGATTGACGATGTATCTTTCCATGTGAAATCAGGTGAAACGGCGGCGTTTGTCGGCGCGACAGGGGCAGGAAAGACAACGATTATGCAATTGCTAGCTAGGTTTTACGAAGTTGATAAAGGAGAAATTTATATCGACGGCATTCCGATTAGCAAGTTGCCGCGAAAAACGCTGCGCAGTCAGACTGCATTCGTCTTGCAAGATCCTTTTCTCTTTGAAGCGACAGTATTTGAAAATATCCGTTACGGAAAATTGGACGCCACTGACGAAGAGGTAATCATCGCTGCGAAACAGGCCAATGCACATAGCTTCATTAGCCGGCTTGAAGATGGGTACGAGACTGTGCTTACATCGGATGGTAGCGAAATTTCGCAAGGGCAGAAGCAATTGCTGTCAATCGCTAGGGCACTCGTTGCAGATCCAGTACTCTTACTTCTTGATGAAGCGACGAGCAGTATCGATACCGTCACAGAACTGGAAATCCAGGAAGCACTCGATTGTCTAATGGTAGGTAGAACCAGTTTCGTTATTGCACATAGACTGAACACAGTTCGAAAAGCCGATACCGTCTATGTTATGGAACAGGGGAAACTCATTGAATCAGGAAATCAAGAAGAGTTAATTGAGCGACAAGGCGTTTATTACAACATGCTTTTGGAATCGAAAGTATAGCGATTAGAAATTTAAAAGGCTGCAAGGACATATTAAAATGTCTCTGCAGCCTTTTAAATAAATTATTTCTTTTCTTCTATATCGAGAAGCGTACCATCGTCAAAATCGACTTCAAGATCGAATTTTGAGTATGTGTCCAGTTGATACCACTTAAGGATATTGTCGATTACTTCTTGTTTAGGCGTATCCTTCATAATACGGATATCTAAAAAGAATAAATGGAGCTCATCCATAGCTGCGCTGTCTTTTAACTTGATGTTTTCCAATTTGTTTTCATACTCTGCTTCTGCACTTTTTTGGACATTATAGTCTGCCTCGATTGCATCTTTTCCACCTACGTCAATGTCAAGATCAAATGAAGAGAAGCCATAACCATTACCTGTATTGATGGTTCCGCCTTCTTTCTCACGTTCAAGAATAATATCCGCGTCTTCGCGGTTAGGTTCATCGGCATTTTTCCCGAGGTTACCACATGCACCCAACACCAATGCACCGATTAAAAGAAATGTACCTATTCTATATTGTTTTTTCAATATACACACAACCTTTCATATAGTTAGCCTTCTTATGTATTTTGCCTATAATGTTGATTTCTAAACAAAATACGTATATCAATTGAAAAAACCGACATGAATGCCGGCGTGTAAAATGAGATATTATGTGCGAGATCAGATTATTCATTTACCATTTTGCGTTGTGTTCTTCGGATGAACCAAGCATCTTACGTATTTGTAGAATGGAACCGTCATGTAAGCGTATCTTTCCGTCGAAATAACCGATGACTTGATGGACTTCGGTACGGACCAACCGGACATTCGTCGTAGAGACTCTTTCGAAAAAGGGTGTAAATGTGATGTTTACACTGTCGGAAAACTTGGTCTGGATCTTCCAGGGTACCATGTAATTTTTGGAGTCATATGTAAACACAACATCTTCATGGATTTTTGTCATTAAGCCATTAACAAATACAGCATTTTCAGTCATTCCTGTTCCGTCCGTCCATTTTCCACCAAAGTTAAGCCCAATGCGGCGGCCACCAAGACGCTGAGATGCCATTGCCCAGTTCCACTCTGATTTACGGGGCCATATGCCTCTGCCGTAATCGAGAACCGCGAAACTGTAATCAGGATTGAAGTCATACCGTCTTTCACCAATCTTAACAAAGCCGGAGGTCGGCAATGAATGGTGCTTAGCTGTGAATTGGAAAATTTCCCTGTTTCTTGGGATTACAACATTCAACGATTCATCGTCAACTGGATGGACGATGTGGAAATCCGCATGAAGCACTTCATTATCGAAGTCAGGAATCGTTACGGAGAGATGTGTTTCACCTTGGATATGTAAAATCTGAACGGTTAGGTTATCATTCACAAATTTAACACTGTCTAGCACATTTTCAGGCATCTTGACAGCGCGTCCAATTGGAATTGTAATTTGTTTCTCATAGAATCGTTGCGTTTCGTAATTTAAGATATAGACAAAGCAGACAGCGGCATAATCGAGATGGCTAATTGTCACAGAAAACAGCAAATCTTCCCCGTATACGCACCAATAATTCCACTTTTTCTTCCGCATGAAATGATTTTTTAAATTGCTTTGGATGTACGGGTGACGCGCGAAGCCGATTGCTTCTGGATTCAATAACCCTTTATCGTCACACAACGCAACAGGTCCTGTGATTTCTCTTTCTGCATGCTGCATGTAGATGTGCCTCCTGCCTATTGTCTTTTTCGAATATTATTGCTATAATCCTTATTGTACCAAAGATTCGGGGCATTAGCTCAGCTGGGAGAGTGTCACGCTGGCAGTGTGAAGGTCAGGGGTTCGAGCCCCCTATGCTCCATATAGTAGTTAAGAGTGTTTCGGTTTATCCGAGCACTCTTTTTTTGTGCAATATTAATATTAGTGGGTTGATTACCAATCACGTTTATTGTGATACGGAAGAATATGTAGAAGGTATCTGGAACATACTGTGCATCTTGAAGTCACTAGATGGTTTAAACGGAACTCTCCATTATTATCTTGAAAAATGATTTAGACTTATTCCTCTCGTTTTATTATTAATTCAGAAAAATAGGTTGTCGGAATAGGGAAATCACATAACTAAGATGAATGCTCATTTTTTGCTATACTCAATAAGAAATTTAGTATATCTGATTTTTTCAGTCTGTTTAATTATAAGGAGTGGATGTAATGGAACGTGAATTAGCATTAGAAGTAGTACGTGTAACTGAAGGGGCTGCTTTAGCAGCAGCAAGTTGGATGGGTAGAGGAAATAAAATAGCTGCTGACGATGCAGCGACTACCGCCATGAGAACTATATTTGATTCTATTAATATGCGTGGAACTGTGGTAATTGGTGAAGGGGAAATGGACGAAGCCCCTATGTTATATATCGGTGAAGAGCTAGGAACAGGTCAAGGCCCGGAAGTTGATATTGCGGTTGACCCTTTGGAAGGGACAAATATAGTGGCAAAGGGATATTCCAATGCGATTACAGTTTTAGCAATTGCGGATAAGGGTAATTTACTTCACGCACCCGATATGTATATGGAAAAAATAGCTGTAGGACCTTTAGCTGCAGGGAAGATAAATTTAGCTGATCCTATTGAAAAAAACATTGATATTGTAGCAGGGGCAACGAACAAACGGGTTAAAGATGTAACTGTTATGATACTTGAAAGAGAACGTCATCAGGATTTAATTGATCGTGTACGTGAAAAAGGAGCTAGGGTTAAACTCTTCTCGGATAATGACGTTAGTGCAGCGATTGCTACAGGTCTTCCAAATACAGGCGTGGATTTATTTGTAGGAATTGGTGGAGCTCCTGAAGGGGTCATTGCAGCTGCTGGATTAAAATGTCTAGGCGGGGAAATGCAAGGGAGACTTCTTCCAGACAACGAAGAAGAATATAAACGATGTCAGCAAATGGGAATAGAAGATCCGACTCGTGTATTAAAATTAGAAGATCTTGTAGCAGGTGATGATGCTATATTCGCTGCTACAGGTGTTTCTTCCGGTGATATTCTGCAAGAAGTTCGTTTTCTCGGAGGCGATTTAGTAGAAACGGATTCTATCGTAATGCGAGCGAAAACAAAGACTGTTCGATATATAAAAACCCATCATCACCTTGAACATAAACCATATGTATTGGGAGAGTAATGATGTCTTTATTGTTGAACATCTGGACCAGTACACAGCATTTATATTGAAAGTCTAGATAAGAATGCTGGCAATGTGAAGGTCGGGAGTTTGGGTCCCCTAAGCTCCATATAGTTTTCAAAAGGTGTCCGGAATAATCGGGCACTTTTTTTTGTTGAGGAATATATAATACTGCTTGAACTCGGAATGCCATCTAAGATAGCGTTTTACGTCTCTTCCGGTTCATCGAATGACACTCCAAACGCATTCTAACCGCTTTGTATTCATAGGATGGCGTAGGGAGGGGTTTGAAGATGTATAACAGGGAAGCAGCCGTCCGCTATGCCGATACGTGGTGGGATAGTCGTAATCCAGCATATCCAACATTCGATGTAGATTGTACCAATTATATTTCGCAGTGCTTGCGGGCGGGCGGAGCGCCAATGCATGGATCTCCGAATCGGGAGCGGGGTTGGTGGATCGGCGGCGGCACATGGAGTTTTAGCTGGTCTGTAGCGCATTCATTGCGATGGTATTTGGCGGGTTCGAAAAAAGGGTTGACGGCCACACAAGTTTCATCTGCCGAGCAGTTAGGGTTAGGGGATGTCATTGCCTATGACTTTCAAGGCGATGGAAGATTTGATCATACAACGATTGTTACGGCGAAAGATGGTGCGGTTCCGCTCGTCAATGCACATACTTATAACGCAAGGCACCGGCACTGGGCATACAAAGATTCGTATGCCAGCACACCCAATGCGCGCTACATCTTTTTTAAAATCAATGACCAATTTTCATAAGGAGAACGAGTGTCAGATACCTAGGGCAAGACATAAAAAAAGCAGTCCGTCGATTAATAACGGACTGCTTTATTAAATTCAGTCAAACCATAAAACGGCAAGCGTTCCTTCTCCCGCATGAACCGCGAGGACGGAACTAATATCTCCGATTTTCACTTCAAGGCCGGGTACTTGCTCCGTAAGAAGGTTTTTCAAATGGATTGCCTGATTCATGACATTGCCGTGCATTAAGTGAACTGTCTTTCTGCCGGGATGATGCTCTGCAGCTACTTTATCGACCAGGTATTGAAGTGCTTTTTTCTCGGACCGAACTTTTTCGACCGGTTCCAATTCGCCATTCGCCGTAATGGTAACGATTGGTTTCACTTTCAACAAACTGCCGAGGAAGAACTGCGCACCGTTCATTCGACCGCCTTTGTAAAGTTGTTCCAGTTGCCCCATCAATATGTAGATGTGCAGGGTTCCGGTCATTTTGTTCAGTTGTTTTTCGATTTCGGAGACAGTTGCACCTTTATCGTACATTTCCATGCCTCGTTCAATTAACCCGGTAATTCCGTAGGATAGTGAAAGGGAGTCGATGAATGTTACAGGGAATCCTGCGATTTCAGCGCCAGCAGTCGAAGAAGCAAGTGTCCCGCTCATTTTACTCGACACGTGAACAGCGATTGCCTGTTCATAATGTTCCGCGATTTCCTTGAATTTTTCGGAAAACTCACCTGCTGATGGTTGAGAAGTTTTCGGAAACTCTTTTGCATCTTTAATTTTACCGTAAAGTTGTTCAGGTGTTAGATCGACACCGTCGACAAACTGTTTTTCACCGAAATGTATATTTAAAGGAACGGAAAAGAAGTCCGGGTGTTGTTTGAGTTCCTCGGAAACGAAGGCAGTACTGTCCACAATCCATGCAAGCGGTTTCTTAGTCATGATTAAAACCATCCTTTTTTATTAGAATATACGCTTTTATTACTATACCATGAAAAGTATTTAATTGTATTCAGAAAACAATAATGACGTTACTGTTCAGCCATTTTCGCAAAAGAGGAACGGGTAAGGTATAATAGTCGGAGTATAAGTAAAGGGGACATGATTTATGAATGAGCAAGCCTTATCAGTTAGAGACGCGATTATTACGCGTCGTTCAATAAAGAACTTTAATGGTCAACCGGTTGATCCGGAAAACATTGCAGAAATGTTGGAAGATGCGGCGTGGGCGCCAAATCATGGCAATCGCAATCCATGGCGCTTTGTTGTAGCTGCAGATAAGGAATATGTGAAATTCCTTGATGTGTTGAAAGAATATGGCGTACCTAAATGGAAAGAGCTTTCGGAAGAATCACTAGCGCAGCAAATGAAGAAATTTACGGGTCCAGGTGCTGTTGCATTCGTTGTCGTTCCTGAAGATGCGCGCCAGAAAGAACGCCTGGAAGATTACGCAGCAGCAAGCATGTTCATAATGAACACACACCTACTTGCGTGGGATAAAGGGATTGGAACTTGTTGGAAAACTCCCGGATTCCTCGATAATCCGAAATTCAGAGCAGAACTCGGTGTTAAACAAGGAGAGCGTATTATTAGCATGCTCCAATTCGGTTATTTTGATGAAATACCAAAGGCCGCTCCCCGTAAACCACTAGAAGAATTAGTTACCTATTACGGCCGAGATAGTGAAGAAGCGAAAGAAGTATAAATTAGAAATGATTAGCGTCCGCATTGCATTTAATCATGCAATACGGACGCTTTTTTCGTGTTTAACGCTGGTTTTTATGAAAATGATCCTGCTGTGAAAACAAAAACCGAATCCCCATAATGGGAATCCGGAATAGGACTACTTCTTCAATTCATCTTTGTTAAAACCGGCAATTTCATAGTAGTAATCGCTGATGACGCGCAAACCTTGGTCGAAGTTCTCCAAGTGGAAATGTTCGTTTGGGGCGTGGAAGTTTTCTGATGAAAGACCGAAGCCCATTAAGACCACTGGCAACTCGAGAATTTCATCGAATGCCGCCACAATTGGAATCGATCCACCACCACGCGTATAAGCAGTCGGTACATTGTATACTTTTTCGTATGAACGACCGGCCGCCTGGATAGCGGGGTGGTCAAACGGTGTGATAAATGGTTTTCCTTTATCGAATTCAGTCACTGTCACGGTTGCGCCCACCGGTTTGTGTTTCTCGATATGCGCTTTCAACTTCTCGACGATTTCATCGGGATCCTGGTCAGGTACTAAGCGGCATGTGATTTTTGCGCCTGCTTCTGCAGGCAATACTGTTTTAATGCCTTCTCCTGAAAATCCGCCAAATACGCCGTTAATTTCAAGTGTCGGACGTGTCCAGGTACGCTCCAGGTACGAATACCCTTTTTCTCCGAACAGTTCTGTTACGCCGATTTCTTCTTTTAATTCGTCTTCGTCAAAGCCAAGCGCTTGATAAGCTTCGCGTTCCCCGTCTAATAGAGGGCGTACATTGTCGTAAAACCCTTCTATGGCAATGGTTCCTTCTCTATCTCGGAATGATGCAAGAACTTCTGCAAGTACATGAATTGGATTTTGGACGCCACCGCCATACAAGCCGGAATGAAGATCGCTTTTTGCGCCCTGTATATCGATTTGAACGCCGCTCAGGCCGCGAAGTCCATAACAAACTGCGGGTTGTCCGGGTCCTTGCATGCCTGTATCGGAAATAACGATAACATCGGCTGCAAGTTTGTCCTGGTTAGCCTTAATATACTTCTCGAGATTTGGACTGCCAATTTCTTCTTCACCTTCAATGATGAATTTCACATTGACAGGCAATCCGCCCGTTTTCTGAATAAGCGCTTCAACAGCCAATACATGCATGAATACTTGTCCTTTGTCATCGCTGGCACCACGCGCATATAATTTGTTATCACGTACTTCAGGTTCGAATGGCCCGCTTGTCCACAAATTCAATGGATCGACCGGTTGCACGTCGTAATGTCCGTACACGAGAATGGTTGGTTTTCCTTCTGCGTGGAGCCAATCGCCATACACAACGGGATGTCCATCTGTTTCATCAATTGAAAGGTTTTCAAGACCTGCTTTTTTGAAAGAAGCGCGCAACCATTCTGCAGCTTGTTGCATATCGTCCTTATGGTCGGATAAAGCGCTGATACTTTGAATACGTAGAAAGTCTTTTAATAGGCCTAAATGTACATCCCGTTTTTCTTTAAAATACCCGTCAATCATCTCTAAATGATTCAATATAATTCCTCATTTCAAGTAATTTTGATTAGGGATAGTATAGCAGATAAGTGGGGATTTTGAGCGTGAAAGACGAACGATAACCTGAAGGGTATGGTATACTGTTTGAAAGTTATTAATTGGACGAATATACAAATATGATATTATTTCCGGGAGGAATTGCTTTTGTTTATTGCACTTGGCTTCTTTTTATTCATGTCGTTTTACCTCTCAGGTAGTGAAACGGCTCTTACAGCAGTAAATAGGAGAAAGGTCCAGTTTCGTGCAAATCAGGGAGACAAGCAGGCTATCAGGCTGCAGAAACTGATTTCGAAACCGGACCGTATGATTACAGGGATTCTGATCGGAAATAATATCGCGAATATTATGATGCCGACCCTCGTTACGACTATAGCAATCGACAAAGGTCTAAGTGTCGGTATTTGGACAGGGATACTGACGGTTATTATTATTGTCTTCGGTGAAGTGTTGCCGAAAACGATTGCTGCAACGTTCAGTGAGCGTGTCGCTTATATGGTTTCACCTACAATTACACTTCTTATTACAATATTGACTCCGCTAACATCACTACTGAGCACGTTCACAAATATTTTCATCCGCATCATTTCAAAAGGTGCGGTGACGAAAGCTACACTTACCAAGGATGATCTCCGGTCGATGGTTGACATTGCATCTATAGAAGGAACATTCAAGATGGAAGAATCAAATCGATTGAAAGAAGTACTCGATTTTGCGGAAAAGGATGTATCTGACGTCCTTGAAACACACCGGATGGATATCATCGGGCTGCCGATTGAAGCAACCTACGAAGAAGTACGTGATATAATTCTCGAGCATTCCTATACACGTTATCCCGTCTATGAAGAGAGCATGGATACGATTTTAGGCGTATTTTATTCGAAGATGCTAATCGGATGGTCGATGAATCCTAAACAGACACTTGGAGAGTTGATTGACCGCAATACATTTTACGTAGTGCAGTCCGCTAGCGTTGAAAAAGTGTTCAAGATGATGCTTGCGAAGAAGAAGCATATGGCTATTGTTCTGGATGAATACGGAGGAACACTTGGCGTTATTACACATGAAGATATTATCGAAGAAATGATTGGCCAGGATATTGAAGATGAGACGGACGATGATGAAGAAGTACTTGTCTATGGAAAAACGGAACACATGTTAACTTGTCACGGAAGGCTCGAAATCGTTGATGCGATGGATTTGTTAGGCGTTGAATTACCGACCGATCATGAAACACTTGGCGGATTTGTTCTGCAAGAGCTTGGTCATGTTCCTGAAGAAGGTGAACGATTTACATACGATCATATGCGTTTTGAAATTGAGGAAATGGAACGCAACCGTATTATACGAATGACTATTGCGATTCGATCTGAAGAAAATGAATGAAACATGAAAATCCTTGTAACCAGACGATGGTTATGGGGATTTTCTTTTTTTGAATGCCCGTCGCATCTATTCGGCTGCTTCCGCTTTTCGTGTCTAGCTGCAGCGGCCAGACGCTAGGTCATAAACCGTTCCGGCTGTGCGGCAAAGTACGCCGCTTCGCCAGACCGTCTAATGCCTGCCGCGTCTATACGGCCGCTTCCGCTTTTCATGTCAAGCTTACATCTTTGTAAGTGTACTGAAAGAGAATACGATGGTTTGAAAGGTCCCAATTGTTGATAATGAGAACAACAGATAGAAGACGGGAGCGTTATATTATGAACTTAAATCTTAATGGGGTGCATGAAGAATACGGACGTTACATATATCATCTATGCCTTAAGTTGACGCGTAACAGAGAAGAGGCAGAAGACCTCATGCAGGACGTATGGGTGAAGGTCGTACGGTACAGCAATCGCATGGACGACGTCGAACATATGAAAGCATGGTTAACAACCATTTGCATGAATACATTCCGAGATCGGTACCGGAAAGACGTTAGAAGAAGTAAACATGTGATGAACCAACCGGAAACGTTGGATGTGCCTATTTTAGATTTGGTTCCAAGTGACAGTCTGACTCCAGCGGAATTACTTGAGCGGAATGACATTCAATCCATCGTTCAACAAAAAATAGGTGAACTTGATGCCATTTACAGAACAACCATCGAGTATTTCTATGTCTATCAATATTCATTGATTGAAATTGCAGATGTGATGAAGGTCTCAATCGGTACAGTGAAATCCAGACTGTTCCGCGCTAAAAAGTATTTGAAAGAATTAATGATTGCAGATACAGCAGTGCAAGACTACGTCACTGCCTAAGAGTGCAGCCAATGGGCTGTGCTTTTTGTTTGTCGAAAAGCAAAAAGGGGAATCTAGTTGTAAGTGATAGATTAAGCTGAAACGAGGAAATGTCCATGGAAAAGAAAGAAAAGAAAAAGGGATGGAGCAGGCGGAAGCGGGTTGCCCTAATTGTGCTATTACTGTTTGTCCTAATTTACATAGGCGTAATCTTATGGCATACATATAAACCGCTTCCCGAAGGTATTTCTTTCGAAGGAGATATCCACTGGACGGACGATGTTGAAATGTTTACCGATTTGACATATGCACAAAATAAAGACGGGGATGGTATGGTGCATGAGCTTGCAATTTTCGATGAAGTTTACCAAATGATTGACCGGGCTGAGCAATTTATCGTACTCGATTATTTCTTATTTGATCATTATGTTGATGAAGAAGAAGTAGAGTTTCCTAAAATCGCACAGACAATGACTGAGAAACTGGTGGCAAAAAAGAAGAAAAATCCAGATATGCCGATTATCTTTATCACGGATCCTTTGAACACGGGATACGGTTCTTACGAAATGGAATGGTTCACAATGATGGAAGACGTTGGGATTGAAGTCGTATACACAGATTTGGACCCGCTTCGCGATTCAATGCCAATCTATTCAGGGCTTTACAGGATGCTATTTCGTTGGATGGATTTTGAAAAAACAGGATGGATTGCAAATGCCATGTCAAGTATGGCCCCGAAAATGACACTGGCCTCCTATATAACATTACTAAACGTTAAAGCGAATCACCGGAAAACTGTCGTAACGGATAAGGAAGCGCTTGTTTCATCGGGGAATCCGCATAACGCCAGTGGGTTTCATGGGAATATCGCATTGAAGGTAAAGGGGAATATCCTGAACGATATTTTAGAAGCGGAAGAAGCGATCCTTCGCTATACGAATGGAGGGACATTGCCGCGCGTCGAAGAGCCTGAGCCGGATGGTGGAGAATATGCCGTCCAGTACTTGACTGAGAAAAAAATACTAGATGCACTTCTTGCTGATATTGCGAAATCACAAAAAGGAGACAAAATTCGTCTTGGTATGTTTTTCATCTCAAAAAGGGACCTAGTCAATGCGCTCGTCGATGCGGCGAATCGTGGGGTGGATGTGAAAATGATTTTGGATCCGAATGAAAACTCCTTTGGTAATGAAAAATCCGGGTTGCCGAACAGGCCTGTTGTGCAGGAAATGGTGGAAGATTCGGATGGGAAGATCGATGTCCGTTGGTACAATACGGTAATTGGGCAGTATCATACGAAACTGGTTGTCGTCCAAACGAAAGATGAAACGTATATTTCGAACGGATCTGCCAATCTAACGGAACGCACGCTTGATGATTATAACTTGGAAGCAAATCTACGGGTTATTGCAAAGAATGACAGTGAGTTAACTGGTGAGATAGACACTTATTTCGATAGACTATGGAACAATGAAGATGCGTTGTACACGCTTGACGTGGAAGAGTACCAAGATGAATTCACATTCTTCCAACGCGGCATTTACAGTCTACAGAAGCTGTTTAAACTGACGAGTTATTGAGTTTTTATATGTATAAATCAAAAAGACTATCCCTTGTTATTCATAGGATAGTCTTTTTGAGCTTTGAAAGTATAAGTTTCTCACCTGGAACAGTGTCTAGACTCCAGCGCTGTGTTATTCAAACTCGTCAAGTTGCTTATTCAGTTCTGCGAGATTATTTTCCATTGTCGCAAGACGAAGTTCGGCTTTTTTGACGTAACTATTATTGCCTGTCGATTCGAGCTTCTCGATATCACCTTGTAGATTAATATAGTCCATTTTGAGTTCAGCAATCGCTGATTCCACTTGACGTTTGTTCATAGAGTAAGGCACCTCGTTTTTACTCAGTGTAGCATATTAAACGTCTTTTTTCCTGCTCCGCCACTAGTATTACGCTTTGGGTATTCAAGATAATAGCGAATTGCTTCACAGACAGCGTCTTTTCCGTCGCCCATTCCGAGTGCAGCTTGGCGTGCAATCGCTTTTTTTCGTAGCGGATCGTGCAGCAATGGTTCCATGATGGCGTTCAACAGGCTGGACTGTTTCACTTTACGGCCGAGGCCAAGATGTATGAACCCGTGTTGGTCTTTTGGAAATGCGAGTCCCAGCTCGAAGTCGTTTTGTGCGAGGACGATGCAAGGGATGCCAAGTACCGCGACTTCATATGGCATGTAGCTAGATGCGCACAAAATAATATCTGCGGATGCATATATCTCTGCAGTATTGTACGGATGCTCTACGACAGCTGTGTTGCGTCTTCCAAGAGCCATCATCTGAAGTGCACTTGCATCGTGGGAATAGTGTTCACCGATGAGAACCGTCACTTTTAGTGGAATCTGAAGTTGCATAATGTGTCGCAATGCACGGTAAGTCAAGTTTCCCAAGTCCTCATCGCCGAATGTGATGACGAGATGGGGGAGAGGGCCGGACTGGCCTTTGCGAAGACCAATATGTTTATATGAAGCCATTTGTTCGTCGCCAATGAAGCTCTCCCATCCAAGCACATAATGGTCGGGAACACTATCATTTGTTTCGGCATACAGTGTCTGAAAAACCAGGTCCGCACTTTTACCGCCATCACCGAAATCATCGAAATGGATGATGGAGGGAACAAGCTCAGCAATCTTTTCAACTTCTTCTAGTATTGTTGAGCCGCTATCACGTAGGAGTAAGTCTGGTTTAATAGTCGCAAGTGCCTGTAACAAAAGGTTATGCGTTTCGGTAGGCACTGATTTAAATCCCTTAGGTACCGGAGGGGAATCCGCACCACAAAGGAAGATGATATCTGTTTCATCAGCCAAAGTTTTTGCAATCATGGCTGCTCTGCGTGCGGGGTATGTCCCCTTTCCGTCCGAGCTGGAAATATGGATAGCTACGATTTTCTTTTGTTGTTCGTTTATTGGAATCACCCTTTCATGCAAATTGTTAAATTCATCCCTATTACCATATGTATTGGACGAATGAGTTATGTATATATCTAATAGATTGAAATGAATGATATGGTAAACTACGGTTTTTTTACTATATATGTTGAGATGAAGAATCCAGTTGAATCCGCTGCGGTGCTCAATATCGAGATAGAGTTGTGATTCGGAGTGTGGATTGTAGACCGCTTGGCGCTTTGGGGATGCCTTTGAAGCCACTGAAAAAGAACGATTTCCTTCAATCCCGTTGATTTCCGTTCCGAACGGACGCTTTCCGCGGGCACGGCTTCAGCCTCCTCGTCACTGCGT
>NZ_JBYHFQ010000024.1:0-65817 GCF_057669665.1 Sporosarcina sp. Y1004
CCGCGGAAAGCGTCCGCTCGGAACGGAAATCAACGGGATTGAAGGGAATCGGACTTTTTCAGTGCTCTCGGAGGCATTCACAAAGCACCGAAGCGGTATTAGCATAGAATCTAATTCATTCACTTGTTTCGTAACTTTTTAGTGGATTCCCGTATTCGTTTGATCAACATATATAGTTTGGTGTAGATAATATTCATCCGAGTAGGTGAAGTCTCCAACAACATATTTTGCAGTAAAAATACTAGAATCAGCCATGTAGGAATGGCTGATTCTATTTTTTTGCATTCATTTCAACGATACTATATCCATTAAACTAACGTGGTTTTATTCAATTCATGATTAATAATTGAATATATGATTTGTTTAATAGGTTTTGCAATTACTGAGTTCTTTCTATATTGTACATAGACATCATTTGGGATATTTCCAATCTCTTTAATATGCTTCACAATTAAAGCGCTTTCATTCAATGCGTCGACTCCTAGTGATGGTGTAATCCCAATCCCTAAACCATTTTCGACTATTGTTTTTAACATTTCATTATTATCAACTTCAATACGTTTTATATTGGGGATACCGATTAGTTGTTGTTCAATTTCTGTCCAAAGGGGGGAATTACGTTGATAACTTATCAATGTTTCATTTTCTAAATCATCAAGAGTGATCACTTCCTTATTGGCAAGGGGGTGGTTTTTCCCGATGATAACAACTAATTTATTATCGAATAGATATTCAGAGACAACTTCAGGTTTATGTGACAAAACATTTCTAGTGAAAACGAGGTCCATTTCACCAGATAAGATTTGCTGATTTAAAGTATTGGAATTTTCCCCCTCAATAATTTTTATGCCCAAATTTTCAATGGTTATGATGGAAGATAATAGTTCTATGATGAATGAATATGAATAACCTGGTGAAAATCCTATTCTTATGTTGGGGTATTTGGAGGAGCTGGTCACTTCTTTTGAATGGTTTATATAAGTTAATATGCTTGTGGCATATTCGAAGAAAACAATTCCTTCTCTGGATAAAATAATGTCTCTTCCCACTCTTTCGAATAATTGACAAAGCAGTTCATTTTCTAAGTTTTTTATTCTCGCGGTTATTGTAGGTTGGGTGACGTTTAATAGTTTCGCAGCTTTTGAGTAGCTTTTATGTTCAGCAATTGCCAGGAAAGTCTCTAATTGAGTTTGGTCCATATTAATCAATCACTCCTTTTAAATAATAGAATCATAAGAGCATAATGTAAATTGGTGTATTCCGAAATCAAACTCAAATCCGGTCTAAAAGACCCTAAGTTTGTATTTTCGCCAATAAATGCATTCTGGGGAATTTTATGGAACCGTATTACCTTATTATATCAATTACAAAGGCACATGCAAGTTGACTTTATCCCTCTACACTTAACCTCTCACGCATCATCCATTCTTGTGAAATCACTTCTTCCCTAGAAATGATGTATAGAAAATATCTTAAAAAAGACTTAAAACACAAAAAATATTCGATTGGTCTTTAGTCAGAGTAGTCCATATACTAAGAGTAAGTCAAATATACAGACTATTTAATGAGCTCTCGCGCTGGCAAAATGATGTCGCTATTCCTTGGTAATTGGACAAAAGTATACATAAACTTTCAAAATTACTTAGAGAAGGGCTAGCTAAAAAGCGGTGAGATTATGAATGGGAAGGTGTGAGACCAGTGTCAATCAAGATTTAAGCATTGACGATGAAAATCTATATTGATAGTTAACGGAAGTGTCCTCAAAGTACTGAGGGGAATCCAAGTATTTACATAGAGAATATTTGTAAGCGTTTTCTATGCGAGGAGAAAAAGAAGTTCAATATAGATGTAACACTTCTTATAGAAGAAGTTGCAGATCAAATAGAATTTCAGCTACAGATAGAGCGAAATTCATCTAGGGGCAAGTGATTCGTATCATTGGGGAAGTCAGAGTTTAAAAGGTAGACCATTTGATTCGTGGATGGGTGAATCAATTTAGTATCCCCGTTAGCAAAAGCTGTTGAATTGTACTCTCTAAAGTTTAAATACGATTTATACCTAGGAGGAAATTTAATGAAGAGTTATATTCGTGAAGACAAACAAGAATGTGAATTTGCAGTCCACCGCAGCGTTTTTACAGACCCTGAAATTTTGGAATCAGAAAGAGATGAAATCTTTAGTAAGTGTTGGTTGTATATTGGACATGAAACAGAACTACCGAAAAATGGAGATTTTAAGAGAAGGAAAATTGGCGGAAGAAACTTGCTATTCACACGTGGCAGTGACGGGATTATCAGGACGCTATATAATTCATGTCCGCACCGTGGCGCTTTAATAAGCCGCGAAAGTGAAGGAAACACGAAAGTATTTAGATGTTTCTACCACGCTTGGAGTTTTAAGAATGATGGAACATTAGTTGGAATGCCAGGAAAAGATGGTTTTCCAGATTCATTTAACTGTGATGGCGACAAAAACATGACACAGGTTAAACGTCTTGAAAGTTACCGAGGTTTCATGTTTGTAAACTTTGATAATGAAGCCATCTCCTTAGAAGACTATCTCGGAAATGCAAAAGAATACATTGACCTAGTTGCCGATCAATCAGAATTAGGAATGGAAGTTCTAGATGATCCACAGGAATACAGCGTACGTGCAAACTGGAAGTTAATCTCTGAAAACAGTGTCGATCTGTATCATGGGATGCCGACACATAAAACCTACTTTGATATTAAAGCGGCACAGGATCCTAATGTGAAAAAAGTAGTCCTTGAAGGAACGGGCAAAGACCTAGGAAACGGCCATGCAGTTATTGAATACAAAGCCCCTTGGGGAAGGCCAGTCGCCTATTGGACAGGCGCTTGGGAAGAAGAAGATAAAGAAGAAATAAACGAACTTAAGAATAAGTTAGTTGAAAGATTCGGTGAGGAAAGAGCTGAAAGAATTTCAGACTATAATCGCAACATCTTGATATTCCCTAACTTAGTGATTAACGACATCATGGCTGTTACTGCTCGGACTTATTATCCGGTTGAACCCGATTATATGGAGGTTACTGGTTATTCACTAGCACCTGTAGGCGAAAGTGACAAATTTAGACGTAGAAGAAACGATAATTTCCTTGAATTCCTAGGGCCAGGCGGCTTTGCTACTCCGGATGATAATGAAGCACTTGAACTGTGTCAGGAAGGTTACCTGAACAATAAAGAAGTTCAATGGAATGATATATCCAAAGGAATGAACAGAGAACAACCACATGCTACGGACGAAGAGCAAATGCGTAGTTTTTGGAGGCAATGGAATAAAGTAATAACGAAAGTAGAAGCGAAAGAGGAGGCCTTGATATGACAATTACACGTCAAGAAATTACGGACTTTCTATATCATGAGGCAGAACTTCTCGATGAATGGCAATTGGAAGAGTGGGCCGCATTATTTTCAATAGATGGTATTTACCAAGTCCCACCACTTGGCAATCCTGATGCAGATCCAGCAAAATCAATTTTTTATATAGACGATAACCGAGCTCGATTAGAAGAGAGAGCGAAAAGATTATTGAAAAAAGAAGCACATGTAGAATATCCACATTCAAAAACGGTAAGGAACATCCACAATGTAAGGATCAAAAGCCAAGAAGGTAATGAAGTGAGTGTCAGATGCAATTTCTCTACCTATCGAACAAAACGTGATGTGCTCGACTGTTTCGTTGGGGTTATCGATTACAAATTTGTTGTGAATGATAATGAAATTATCATACAAGAAAAGAAAGTGACACTAAAACTTGATAGTTTACGACCTCACGGGAAAATAAGTCTGATTTTATAAAGGTCTTGATTTCCCTCTATAAAAAACTAAGTTTTCGGATTAAACACTCGCGTCTTAGTGCTTTTAAAGCTATTCAGGAGGATGGATATGGATAAAAAGGATGAAGTATTTGATATAACGATTATCGGTGGAGGACCAGTTGGATTATTTACTGCCTTTTACGCGGGTATGCGTCAAGCATCTGTAAAAATCATTGAAAGCCTACCACAACTAGGAGGACAACTTTCAGCTCTGTATCCGGAAAAGGATATATACGATATTGCTGGATTCCCTAAAGTAGGGGCTCAGGAGCTAGTTGATCGACTAACGGAGCAGATGAAGCAATTTGAAACGACAACCTGTCTGGGACAAGCTGTGGAGACTGTTGAAAAAGGGCTAGATGATGTATTTAAAATAACGACATCTACAGACATTCATTACTCAAAAACAATCATTATTACTGCTGGAAACGGCGCATTTCAACCTAAGAAAATGAATATTGAAGGTGAAGATAAATTTGCCGATAAAAACGTTCATTATTTTGTTACAAATATAAATGAATTTGCCGGTAAAAAAGTGGTTCTATTTGGTGGTGGGGATTCCGCGCTGGATTGGGCATTAATGCTTGAGCCAATCGCGGAAAAGGTCACACTTATTCATCGAAGGGATAAGTTCCGTGCACACGAGCATAGTGTTGAGTTGTTAAAACGATCCACAGTTGAAGTGTTAACTCCTTATATACCAATAGAACTAGTGGGTGATGAGGAAGTTGAAAAAGTAATCATCAAAGAAGCAAAGGGCGATGGAATAATTGAAATTGAAGCAGATGCAGTGCTTGTCAATTATGGATTTGTTTCCTCTCTGGGGCCTATTGGAAATTGGGGACTGGAAATCGAGAAGAACTCTATCGTTGTAAATTCCAATATGGAAACGAATATTGCCGGTATTTACGCAACTGGAGACATTTGCACATATAAAGGAAAAGTGAAGTTGATTGCGACTGGATTTGGTGAATCGCCTATAGCTGTAAGCAATGCAAAAGTGTTTATAGATCCTACAGTGAGATTTCAAGCTCCGCACAGTACAACCATAATGGATGATAAAGAACAATCGAAAAGAGAAAAAGTAGGCGCAACTTCATCACTATAAGCTGTCGTTATGAACTCTACTAAATTGCATGCTTCCGAGAGAGGTAGTATGGCAAATAGTGCGTAAACCAAAAACTAGATGAGGAGATGTCAAAATGGTCAAATACACGACGGTTGATCAGGATACATGTATCGCCTGCGGTGCATGTGGTGCAGCAGCACCAGATTTATTTGATTATAATGATGAAGGAATTTCCTTTGCTATCCTAGATGACAACATAGGAAATACACCTGTATCGGAAGATTTGGTAGAAGACTTAGAAGACGCTTATGAAAGTTGTCCATCGAATTCAATATTAATGGCGGATGAACCTTTTAATTGTGAAAAGGTTGTGGCCAGTTAACAAAAGCGTCGATTATTTGGGTAAATTCATGGTTCCTTCGTGACTTGAGAACACCTTTTGGTGGGATGAAGCATAGTGGAATCGGAAGAACTGGTGGCTCACATAGCCTTGAATTCTTCTCGGAACTATCAAACGTCACAATTAAGTTATAAAAGGGAGTGTAGAGGGATGACTACTGAAGTTGCAACGAAACGTAAACAGTTTGCTGATCAATTAGTAGAAGCAGAAGAGACGCTAATTGGCATATCACCACTCACTTCAGTTGAGCCGAAGCTTACTATTGAAGAAGCTTACGCTATCCAACTAGAAAATGTTGAGAGAAAAGTAGCACAAGGCCAAAAGATTGTAGGAAAGAAAATTGGACTAACGTCAAAAGCAATGCAATCGCTACTTGGAGTCGATGAACCAGATTATGGACATCTGCTCGATAGTATGGTCGTTGAAAATGGAAGTGCTGTCCCGAAACAAAGAGTCCTTCAAGCGAAAGTGGAAGGTGAAATCGCATTCGTTTTGAAGAAAGATTTAAGAGGGCCAAATGTGACAACGCTTGATGTCTTACAAGCGACGGATTACATATTGCCTGCGATTGAAATCGTAGATAGTAGAATTTCAGACTGGAAGATTAAGTTGCCGGATACAGTTGCCGATAATGCTTCATCCGCCTTCTATGTCCTTGGCGGGAAACCGACAAAGCTAGAAGATGTCGATCTTGAATTGATCGGAATGGTACTAACGAAAAATGGTGAAATCGTCAATACGGGTGTAGGCGCAGCCGCACTCGGAAATCCGGCAAAATGTGTTGCGTGGCTAGCCAATCGATTGGCGGATTTCGACATCCCTCTTCTTGCAGGAGAAGTAATTCTTTCAGGCGCACTTTCAGCAGCGGTAGAAGCGAAAGAAGGAGACGCATTCACAGTTAAGTTTGCCCATTTGGGAGAAGTAAGTGTTCATTTTTAATAGAAGGAAAGGAGAATATCATGAGTAGAGTAAAAGTGGCCGTATTAGGCTCAGGCAATATCGGAACTGATTTAATGATGAAATTAAGTAGATCTACAGTTCTAGAATTAACGACGGTAATTGGTATTGATCCTAAATCGGACGGTTTGAAAAGAGCCAAGGAATTAGGCTATGTCACGATTGATAATGGAATAGATGGATTTATGGAAAGACCTGAGCTTGCAGATATCGTCTTTGATGCAACTTCTGCAAAAGCACATATCCGTAATGCAAAACTATTAGGAGAAGCCGGTATTAAAGTAATTGATTTGACACCTGCTGCAATCGGTCCAATCGTTGTTCCACCGGTCAATTTACTTGATCATTTGGATGCTGAAAATATCAATTTAATCACATGTGGCGGTCAAGCTACGATTCCGATCGTCAATGCGATTCACCAAGTACAGCCTGTTGATTATGCAGAAATTGTAGCGACAATTTCAAGTAAAAGCGCAGGTCCAGGTACGAGGGCAAATATTGATGAGTTTACGCAAACAACTTCCCGCGGCATTGAAGAAGTTGGCGGTGCCAAAAAAGGGAAAGCCATTATCATTTTAAATCCTGCAGAACCACCAATTCTAATGCGAGATACAGTTCATGTATTGGTGGAAGGTGAAGCTAAGCAGGAAGAAATAACCGCTTCTATTCGAGCAATGGAAACAAAAGTTCAAGCGTATGTGCCGGGCTATAGAATCAGACAAGAGCCCATTTTTGATGGGTCGTCTGTCACAGTCTTCATCGAAGTAGAAGGAGCTGGCGATTACCTGCCAGTCTACTCTGGAAACCTCGATATTATGACGGCAGCATCAGTGGAAGTGGCTGAAGCATGGGCCAAACATAGAGTAGAAAACGCAGTCGTGTGAAAAAGGAGATGAAAGAAACAATGGCAGAAACGCGGGATGTATTGATCACAGAAGTAGCGTTAAGGGATGGGAGTCATGCCGTCCGTCACCAATTTACGGTGGAACAAGTGACGAATGTCGCGAAAGCATTGGATGGCGCGAATGTGCCGTATATCGAAGTTTCGCACGGGGATGGCCTTGGTGGATCTTCACTGCAATTTGGTTTGTCTTTGATAGATGAAATGGAACTGATCGAGGCAGCAGCCTCCGTTGTTGAGCAAGCTAAAATTGCAGTGCTCCTCATACCAGGAATTGGTACAATGCCTCAGTTGAAAGAGGCGGCGGGACTTGGTGCAAAAATGGCACGAATCGCAACGCATGTAACAGAAGCCGATGTATCGCATCAGCATATTGCGTTAGCGAAAGAGCTCGGAATGGAAGCAGTCGGATTTCTAATGATGTCCCATATGGCTCCACCCGAAAAAATCGTGGAACAAGCGAAATTAATGGAGAGCTATGGGGCGGATTCAATCTACGTTGTTGACTCGGCGGGTGCACTCTTACCGCATCAAGTAGGAGAAAGAATTCGCGCGTTGAAAGCCAATTTGTCTGTAGATATCGGATTCCATGCCCATAATAATATGTCACTCGCGTTGGCTAATACACTTGTCGCAATTGAAGAAGGTGCGACGCGAATCGATGGCAGTATTCGTTGTCTTGGAGCAGGAGCAGGCAATACGCAAACAGAAGTCGCAGTAGCTGTTCTCGAAAAGATGAACATTAAAACAGGAATTGATGTATTCAAGATGATGGATATTGCAGAAGAATTGATTGCACCAATGTTAGAAAAACCACAAGAAATTACGAGAGATAGTCTTGTACTTGGTTATGCGGGTGTCTATTCAAGCTTCTTGTTGCATGCACAAAAGGCGGCACAAAAGTTCGGTATTGATTCTCGGTCAATTTTAGTGGAATTGGGCAAGTTACAAGTAGTTGGCGGCCAAGAAGACATGATCATGGATGTGGCAGCCGAACTAGCGAAGAAAAAAATCGCAATTGGTGTATAAGGGGGCTATTTAATGGAAGCGACAAAAGTGAAAGAAATTGCTAGTTATTTGGTTGCTGGTGAAGTAGAAAAGCGTGAAATAGAAAAAGTGACAGCACGATTGAGGCCCGAATTAACAGTTGAAGAAGGGTATCTCGTTCAACAAGAGCTTGTTTCAATGAAATTGGCTGAAGGCCGTAAGATTGTTGGTCCTAAAATGGGATTGACAAGCAAAGCAAAAATGGACCAAATGAATGTCAATGAACCGATTTATGGATACGTTTTCGATTATATGTTAATCGACAACGGAGGGGAAGTATCCCTTAGCGATTTGATCCATCCGAAAGTGGAAGCGGAAATCGCATTTGTAATTGGGGAAGACATTGTAGGGCCTGGCGTGACAGGTGCTCAAGTGTTGGCGAAAACTGAATTGGTCGTTCCGGCGCTAGAAATTATCGATAGCCGTTATGAAAATTTCAATTTCACATTGCCTGATGTAGTGGCAGACAATGCTTCCACGTCAAGAGTCGTGTTTGGTACGACATTGAAAAGTCCAGACGAATTTGAACTGGATCTAGTCGGCGCTACATTAACGATTAATGGCGAATTGAAAGAGTCAGGAGCTGGAGCGGCTGTTCTCGGTCATCCTGCGAATGCGATTGCAATGCTCGCCAATATGCTTGCTAAAAAAGGCGACAAAGTTCGAAAAGGCGACGTCATTCTATCAGGTGCAATCACAGGTGCCGTGTTACTTGAAAAAGGCGATGTAGTAAGAGGCAAATTTGATGGTCTTGGCGAAGTATCATTTACTGTAACCGAATAAATTCTAAAGCAAGAGAGGTGTTCAAGTATGCCGTTAATCCAGGTAAGTATTATAGAAGGTAGACCGAAAGAGAAAGTTTCTGAATTAATTGTAAATATTACGCAAACGGTTTCTGAAACATTGGATGCACCAGTAGAAAATATTAGAGTACTCGTTACAGAGATACCTAAAACGCATTGGGGTAAATCCGGAAAACCGATTTCGGAACAAACGAAATAAAATATAGTCTTACTAAATTGAGCGTATTCTTTTATTAAAAAAATAAAACATTGGATAGGGGAAATGAAATTATGAGTATATCAGCTGACAAAATTGTTGAGGAACAATCACTTTTGAAAGAATTAGAACAGTACACAAGAAGTATTGCACATCTTGGGCACGTAGAAATTGGCGTGACTGATTTAGAAAAATCATTGTGGTTTTTCACAGAAGTAATGGGCCTTTATGTTTCTGATACTGAAGACGACAGAGTCTATCTAAGAGCTTGGCAAGATTTCGATCATCATACACTTATCCTTAAACAGTCAGATACATCTGGCGTTAAACAAGTCGGCTGGCGCGTAAGTTCGGAAAAAGCTTTGAAAGCATTTGAAAGACAATTCAAGGATATGGGCATAGACCACAAATGGATTGAAGCTGGAGAGAAAAAAGCACAGGGTGATTCGATTCAATTTAGATCTCCTGCAGGTTTACCAGTTGAATTGTATTGGGAGAAAGAAAAGTATGACCGGACGAGTAATCCAGAGATTGCTTCGAAACTACCAAGTCATCCTAGTAAATACACAGGTAAAGGGGTATCACCACGCCGCTTTGACCATGTCAACTTTATGGTGAATAATGTGGAAGAAGAGCAGAAATGGTGGAGTGAATTACTAGGCATTCACCACCGTTATTATGTTCAAAATCAGGAAGATGTTCGTATCGGTTCATGGTTGAGCCGTACAAATGTTGCACACGAAATTGCTTTAATGCGTAATGCAAATCAGGATGGCGCACTTTTCCATCACTTGGCTTACTATTTGGATTCACCAGACGAGCTTATCAGAGCAGCGAACTTAATGGCTGAAAATGATATTAAAATCGAATGGGGCCCAGGTAAACATGGTACAAGTGGTGCACAGTTCATCTATGTCATCGAACCTTCTGGAAACCGTGTAGAAATTTGGACAGGTGGCTTCTTGATCTTCGCACCAGATTGGGAACCAATCGAATGGAATCCAGAAGTTGGACTATTGGGTCTTGACCTATGGGGTAGCGTTGCTCCAGAAAGTTACTTCAAGTACGGAACAAAATTACTGTAATTCAATGATCTTGAGATGTAGAAAAAAATAGGGTTTTACGAGTGAGGTAGATAGAGTTATATGTCTACCTCACTCCATTTTTATAAAGATTTAATGAAAAGGGGATGTTTTTGTTGTCAAAAAAGAATTTACGTATTGATTTTCATACGCATATCATACCGGAATTTTTCCCGGATATGGCAGCTAAGTACGGAGATGATCGTTGGCCGACGATGAATCGGACATGCGATTGTGGTGCTGAGATTATGATTAAAGGTAAATCCTTCCGGAAAATAACGGACCAGGCGTGGGATGTGGAAAAACGCCTTGCGGATATGGACAAAGAAGGCATCGATATTCAAGTCTTATCTCCGATACCTGTCACATTTGCTTATTGGTCGGATCCTGAAGCTGGTTTAGAACTTTCGAAGGTACAAAATGACTTTATCGCTTCAGTGGTCAATGAGACACCTGATCGGTTTATCGGTTTGGGTACAGTCCCTTTGCAGGACATAGATATTGCGATTGCAGAAATGGATAGAGCGGTAAATCAATTAGGGTTAAAAGGGATTCAAATTGGCTCCAATGTCAATGATCTAAATCTGGATGACAGCTCCATGGAGAAATTTTTTGAAGCTGCGGAGAAATGGAATGTTCCACTTTTCGTTCACCCATGGAAGACATTAGGCGGAGAGAGAATGCCGAGACATAACTTTATGTATAGTATTGGAATGCCTTCTGAAACGGCACTTGCAGCAGGTAGTTTAATTATGAGTGGCATGATGGACAAGTTCCCTGACTTGAAAATATGTTTTGCGCATGGCGGCGGTTCTTTACCGTATTTATTGCCTAGAATGGACAAAGCTTGGGAAGTTTGGCCGGAAATCAGAAATACTGTGCATCCACCGAGTCATTATGCAAAGAAATTATATTATGATTCTCTCGTTTACGACCCTAGGAATCTTCAATACATGATTGAACGATTTGGTCCGGAACAAATCATTGCTGGATCAGATTACCCGTTCTTACTACGTGAAGCGCCATCAGGTAGAGTTGTAGACGAATTGACATCATTGTCAGAGGAAGATGCTCAACTAATTCTAGGGCAAAATGCGCTTAAATTTTTAGGTTTGCATGAAATGGCTGTTTCTAAATAAATTCCAATGCTTTATTAGGCACCTGAATAACATTAGCGTTTATAGAGGAGGAAAAAATTCTGCGTTCAATCGATGTTAGCCGTACCGTAGATAATTCAAAATTTAACCGTTTTCACGCCCTTATTGTGTTTTGGTGTGCTTTTATCATTGTCTGTGACGGATTTGATTTAGTGGTTTATGGTGCTGTTGTATCTGTATTAATGGATGAATGGTCGTTAACATCCGTTCAAGCAGGTACCATAGGAAGCTATGCTCTAATTGGTATGATGTTTGGAGCATTTATTTTTGCACCACTGGCTGATAAAATTGGACGTAAAAAGATTATAATTTTCTGTATGCTTCTCTTCACCTCTTTCACGGGTCTAATTGCATTTGCCAATAGCCCTACGGAATTTGGAATCTATCGTTTTGTTTCAGGTTTAGGATTAGGAGGGGTGTTCCCGGTTACAGTAGCATTAATGACCGAGTACGCACCAAGAAAAATGAAAAATACGTTAGTTACGCTAATGTTATGCGGCTATGGAGTTGGCGGGATTTTAGCATCAGGACTAGGAATTTTCCTTATTCCTAATTTTGGTTGGCAATCAATGTTTTTAGTAGGTGCTTTGCCCCTACTCGCCATACCGTTTATTTACAAATTTCTACCTGAGTCACTTGGGTTTCTTGTCGCCAAAAATCAAAAGAAAAAGGTCGGTCAGCTATTATCCAAACTGGATCCTTCATATACGCCTCAGGATGATGACAAGTATGAGATTGTCATTCCTTCTAGAACGGGTATTCCAGTAAAAAAATTATTTGCAAATGGACGGACTCCAAGTACTTTATTATTTTGGACCAACTTTTTTTTATGCTTATTAATCACTTATGGATTAAGTACCTGGCTACCAAGGTTAATGTCCCAAGCAGGGTATGCTTTAGGGTCAAGTTTAACGTTTCTCTTAGTGTTAAATGTAGGTGGTATTTTAGGGTCGCTTATAGGCGGTTGGCTGGCAGACCGTTGGGATACTAAAAAAGTGTTGATCATCTATTTCAGCTTGAATGTAGTCTCTTTAACTTTAATGGGAACTCATCCCAATGCATTTGTGCTATATGTTCTTGTAGCAATCGCGGGTGCTACAACGATCGGAACACAAATTATCCTCTATTCTTACGCTTCACAATATTATCCTATTGAAATTCGTTCAACAGGTATAGGGTGGGCATCTGGTGTAGGTAGATTAGGTGGAATCGTTGGCCCAATGTTCGGAGGGATTCTATTGGCTGCTAATTTGCCGCTCCAACAAAACTTTTTGGTATTGACTATTCCAGGAATTATTGCCGCAATTGCTATTTCCTTAGTACGTGAAAAGAAAAATTCGATACAATCGACACAAATATCTCCTGAAATATATAAGTCAGCCAAAAATCTGTAAAAAGAATAAAGTAAAGCGAAATGTCAGGCGTGGTAACTACTTAGTGTACGCTGAAAAGTCCACTTTACGTGGACTTTTTTAGAATTCCCTATCTATCGAAACAAGGAAGATTGTTTTAGTAGATGACGAAGGATCTAGAAAGCTACCTGGGTAAATTACAAACAGTAGTGAAGGGGGCTAAATTATGCAAATTACCAATGCTGAAGAAATCATTGAAAAAGCAAAGTTTAATAAGTTTCACGGCATGCTGCTCTTTTGGGGTGCGGTGATCATGGTGTTCGATGGTTATGACTTGACAGTTTATGGGGCTGTCGTGCCAATCATAATGGATGAGTGGAATATATCAGCAGTTGAGACAGGCATGATTGGTAGTTATGCTTTAATTGGAATGATGTTAGGGGCATTAATTTTCGGAACAATGGCAGACAGATTTGGCAGGAAAAAGGTAATTTTAATCTGTACTTTTATTTTCAGTCTCTTTATGCTATTTGCAGGACTCGCTCCTAGTCCCGAGATATTTGGACTTTGCAGATTTATAACAGGTTTAGGATTAGGTGGGGTTATGCCGAATGTCATCGCTCTCGTAAGTGATTATTCTCCAAAAGGAACGCGTAGTCGTATGATTGCTACCATAATGGCTGGTTTTTCAATCGGAGGAGTTATTGCTGCCACGCTTAGTATGGTGATTATCCCGTACTTCGGATGGCAATCCGTATTTTTCTTTGGTGCTATGCCATTATTGCTTCTCCCGTTTTTAGCACGTTCACTACCTGACACAGTAGGATCACATATGAAAAAGAAAGAATATAAACAAGTGAGAGAATTACTCGTTAAAGTCAATCCATTGTACAGTCCAAAGAAACGCGAAAAATTTGTTATGAATGGCACTGAAATGTCTTCTTCACCAGTGAAATCTCTATTCACTGAACGCAGGGCATCTTCGACGGTCATGTTTTGGATAGCGTATTTCATGTCACTTCTCATGATATACGGATTAAATACGTGGTTGCCAAAATTAATGAATGAAGCAGGGTTTCCACTTGGATCTAGTTTAAGCTTTCTGCTTGCATTGAATGTAGGGGCAACAGTCGGAGCCATCATGATGGGCTGGTTAGCTGATCTTTGGGGCGTTAAAAAAGCGCTTATTATGTTCTATATTGTTGCGGCGATTACGATTATGAGTTTAGGATTTACAAGTAATATGATGCTTTTATACGTACTAGTGGCTATTGCCGGGGCTACAACGATTGGTTCTCAAAACCTTGCCAATTCCTATGTTTCTCAATACTATCCTTCTTCCATTCGTTCTACGGGCTTAGGTTGGGCTTTAGGAATTGGACGTATCGGGGGAATCGTAGGTCCCCTGCTTGGAGGTTTTTTACTGGCTTCAACTTTATCTCTACAATTCAATTTTATGGTCTTTGCATTACCAGGCGTTATTGCAGCATTGGCGGTTTTCTTGATTGATAGAAAACCTAAAAAGTTAACTGTTTCTGACGTGCAGGCAAGTTCTATTACGGATAACCTATAGCTACTTAGTTAAGACGAGCAGGTTTGAGACTCCAAACCTGCTTTACTAATAAAGGTAGATGAACTGGCGATACGATGTAATGAATAAAAATAATACAGAGGAAATGGGGTATTCAAATGAAAAACATTACAGTACTTGGAGCAGGAATTATGGGGCACGGTGCTGCTCAATTATTTGCACTAGCAGGCATGCATGTACATATACAAGCTCGACGCGAGACATCCCTGGAAAAAGCACGAGAACTCATGACAAACAGTTTGGAAATTATGGTCGAAAAAGACATGCTGACCAATAATGAGATGGAACAGGCATTAGCCCGTGTCACCTATACAACAGATGTGCTTAAAGCTATTAAGGATGCTGACTTCATTCTTGAATCCATTCCAGAGGTTCTCGAAAACAAACTAGATATTTATGAAATTATTGAGAGCGTTGTCTCTGATAAAACGATTATTTCGTCTAATACTTCTACTTTTCCATTGAAAGAGTTAACTCAAAGGGCAAAGCACCCGGAAAGATTTATCATTACGCACTTCTTTAACCCGCCACAACTTGTACCAATTGTGGAAATCGTTAAATTCGAGAAGACTGATGAAAACATTATAAACACAACTTACGATTTAATGAAGGAAATCGGAAAATCTCCAGTCGTGCTGAAAAAAGAGATTCCAGGTTTTATCGTCAACCGTGTTCAAGTAGCTATGCTTCGCGAGGCGTTCCACTTAATGGAAATGGGAGTAGCTACTGCTGAAGATATCGACATCGCCATGAAAGGAAGCATGGGCTTTAAATGGGCTTTCTGCGGTCCAATGGAGAGTCAGGATTTAGCCGGTCTGGAAACAACAAAAGCGATGGTTGGAAACATTATGGAAGATCTATCGAATACAAGAGAAGTGCCTTCCTTCTTAACAGAAATGGTGGATAATGAGCAACATGGCATTCGAACGAATCAAGGTTTTTACAACTATGATGACCATGGTGAAAAAGCGATCCATACACGAGACGATCATTTCCTAGACCTTCTAAAGTTACAGAATAGTAAAGAGAACAAGAATAAAACTGTTTCAGCTTCAAAATGATAAGTGTGGCGATGGATTTTTGCTTCGAACTAGCTCTTTGACCAATTGAAAAACTTTCGAAATGTTCTAGTAGGTATAAACTTGGGCAAAAAAATATGGTATATGGGTTTTAATTAGTAACCCATATACCATATTTTTTCTGGAGAAATGTGTTGCTTATATAGGAACTTATCATTTTTATAATAGACTAACTCACCTACAATGAATAACAAAAAACATTTTAAAGTTATATTTTCTGACCATTTTCACTAGCTAAATCGGGAATAATTGATTCTCTTAGAAATGAAACAAAGGAATGCACAACTGGAGAAATTTCTGTTTTACTCCAAGCTACGCCAGTATTGTATGTCGGAAAATCATGCTTTACTGGAAAATAGACGATATCATCGTTTTTTACAAATTGAATGGATGAAGGCAAAATGGCAATCCCCATCCCCGAAGCGACGAGGGAGACAACAGTATGCAATTCTTCCGCTTCTTGCGTTTTCTTTGGACTAAAGCCTGCAGTCTGACAAAGATTAATAATAGAATCATAATATCCTTCACCTGAATTTCTTGGCGTCATAATGAATTGTTCATTAAGAAGGTTAACTAAATTGATTTCGCCTTTTTGCTGAGCTAAATGATGTGTTTTTGGTAATGCCACAACAAATGGCTCTTCATACAATAGTTCAATGTTTACTAATTTACTTGTTACTGGCATGACGACTAAACCAACATGAATCGCTTTTCTTTTAAAAGATAAAATTTGATCTGCTGTTGTCATTTGTTTTAAAATGACATTTATATTTGGATACTTTTCTTTATATGCCCTAAGAATTGTTGGGAGTAGGTCAAAGGCAATTGCTCCTGTAAAGGCTAATATTAATTGCCCAGATTCACCTTGATCTACTCTTTTCGCTTCTTCACACGCATGAACGGCAAGATTCGTAATTTTATAGGCATTCATTAGAAAAGATTTCCCAGCTGTGGTTAAATCTACACGCTGTCTCGTTCGTGTAAAAAGCAATACACCTAATTCAGTTTCAAGTTGTTTAATTTGCTGACTTAATGGGGGCTGTGAAATTTGTAGGCGGATAGCCGCTCTTCCGAAATGAAGTTCTTCTGCTACAGCAATAAAATACCTCAAATGACGTAATTCCATAAGTAATGATTCCCCCTTGATATCTTTAAAGTATTAAAGTCTACTAAAACAAGTATTAGACATTTGCATTCTTCTATTATAAGCTAATTGTATCAAAGATTCAGAATTAAATGTATATTACGGGTGAGACATATACATGATTTCTGTTTTTGAAATTAAAGTAGTGGAGGAATGTTCAAATGACAACAGCGATATCTAGCGATGTAAAAGAAAGAGTTAGTACTTATTTAAAAGAAAATCGGGAAAAGCTAGTGTCCGATCTCCAGACATTAATTCAAATCCCAAGTGAATCAGGATATGAAGGGCCTGTTCAGGAACATATTCGCAAGATAATGGTCGGCCTTGGCCTTGATGTTGATACGTTCGAAGCAGATGAATCGGTTCGAAATCACCCCGAATACACAGAGTCAGAAGTTGAGCGGGAGGTTGGCTTTAAAGGTCGACCAAATGTGGTTGGAAAATGGGCAGGTTCGGGAGGTAAAGGGAAATCCTTATTAATGTTTACTCACGTAGACACTGTTCCTGTAGGAGATCCTGTTCATTGGAGTTATCCGCCACTTGAGGGGGTAATTGATAAGGGCATCATGTATGGACGAGGAACCGCTGACAACAAAGGTGGTTTTGGATCTATCCTTGCGGCATTAGAAATTATCCATAACTTAGGTTTAAAACCCAATGCAGACATTACGGCAATATCTGTAGTGGATGAGGAAGTCGGAGGCGCTGCAGGTGCCGTTGCAATGACGCAACGATTGCAAGAGGAAGGATTTAAGGCAGATGCTTGTATTTATCCACACCCACTGACTCCGGGCTTAGCACCTCAGATCGCCTGTGCTGGAGGACTTATTTTTAAAGTTAAAGTCAAAGGGCTTGCTGCACATAATTTGAATGGACAAATTGGTGTAAATGCGATTGGTAAGGCTATCAAGATATATGAAGCGTTAATAGAGTTAGATGAAGAGCGGGCTAAAACGATTAAATACGCACCTTTTGAAAGATATTTTGAAGCTTCAAACATGCCAGTTCGTTCTACTAACTTAACGCCAGCTATTATAAGCGCTGGTGATTGGGCTTATAAAGTTCCAGCCGAATGTGAACTAACGGGAACAATTGGTTACCCACCAAATGAGGAACTAGAAGATGTAAAAGCACAAATTGTAGCAGCGATTAATAAAGTTGCAGCTAAAGATGAATGGCTAACTGAACATCCACCTGTAATTAGTTGGGAATGGCAAACAAGTGCAGCGGAAATTAGTCCCGATCATCCCCTTGTGACATTGTCTAAGTCAAATATTGACAAAGTTACTGGGAAAGACACTGAGATTCTAGGAATGCCTACATTTAGTGATATTCGCTTATCAATTCTACACTTGGATATTCCGACAATCATTTACGGTCCAACTGGCGGTAATTTACATGGTGCTGATGAATGGTTAAACCTGGAAGAGTGGCTTCAATGTGTTGAAATTAACGTCCTAAACATCCTTGAATGGTGTGGATTTGAAGAAGTTGGTTAAGAACCGTCAATGATGTAATCTCGCAAAAAGTCTAAGTTTCAAGAAAGATAGTTCAATAATTTGTGTCCTTGTGTTATTGAAGTGCATTCTTCTGGTCTGTGAAAGGTTGAGAAATTATTCTCATAAATTCGGATTTGAAGAAGGCACTTTTCTTTTTTTATAATTGAGGGAATTTTGTAACTAATGGAAGTGAAAAAAATAAACGTGCAGGAATTGGTGTCGTAAAATCGAATAACATTAATGAAGGATCAAATATAAGCGAATGGGAAAGAAGGTATGCCAACTAAACGTAAGGAGGAGAATCAGGTACTTGATACCGACTCAACCCAAACTTGTTTTTATGGGTAGGACTAGCTTCGTAGATTTCTACCTTATATTCTGCAATTGAATTAAAGAAGAATTCCTGTTCGTACTTTTCATGGCTTGAAAAAAATACTGGAATAGTTCAATTTTGATTCTACTCAAAAAAGGGGTGCACATAATGGCTAAGGCTAAACTTGCAGTTGATGTTGGGGGCACATTTACCGATCTAATAATAATAAGTGAAGAAACAAATACATTCACTGTCCATAAGGTACCAAGCACAATTGAAGATCAATCGATTGGGGTAGTTAAAGGCATTAAAGAAATATGTGAAAATGCAGATATACCACTTTCCGATGTAGATTATATTCTTCATGGAACGACAGTCGCTACAAATATTACAATTGAACGAGACGGAGCGACTGTAGGCATGTTAACCACAAGAAACTACAGGGATATTTTACACATTGCACGTCACAAAAAGGTTGAAAACTTTTCGATTCAACAAGATTTACCATGGCAATCAGAACCATTGGTAAAGCGTCGCAATAGGCTTCCGATTACAGAGAAATTATCTGCTCCAAATGGTGAAATTACGACAGCTTTAAATGAAGAAGATGTGCGTTTGGCTGTTCAACAACTGAAAGAGTCAGGTGTTGACGTGGTAATTGTTTGTTTCATGTTCTCGTTCATTAATGATGTTCATGAACGTAGAGCAAAAGAAATTGTAAATGAATTATGGCCAGAAGTGCAGTGCTTTACATCTAGTGAAGTAGTCCCGCAAATTAGAGAATACGAACGGTTTAGTACGACAGCTATGAATGCTTATGTAGCGCCTAAGGTAAGTCGTTATGTAGACCATTTGGTAAAATCACTAGAAAGTATTGGTAGCAAGGGGAAATTACACATTATGCAATCATCTGGAGGAATGGCATCCGTTGAGATGGCAACTGCAACACCTGTCACTTTACTGAAATCAGGACCAGCTGGAGGTGTCTTAGCCGCAGTCAGATGGGGAGAATTAGATAATATCGATAACTTGATTAGTGTAGATATTGGTGGGACTTCTGCTGACATATCAGTCATTCCAAATAGAGTAGCTAAGCTTGTCAATTCTCTTGATGCTACTGTTAATAGTTCACCAGTGCTCACTCCAATGGTTGATGTAGAAACAATAGGTGCTGGCGGTGGGTCAATCGCATACGTTGACGCTGGCGGCGCTTTCAGAGTAGGACCAAAAAGCGCGGGTGCAAATCCAGGTCCAGCTTGTTACAATCAAGGCGGTCAAGATCCCTGTGTAACTGACGCTAATATTGTGTTAGGTAGACTAGATAAAGAACAATTTCTCGGTGGTGATCTCAATATTGATCCAGAGCTAAGTTTTAAAGCGATGGAAAGACTTGCCAAACAGCTGAATATGACCACAGAAGAAGCTGCTTTAGGCGTACTTAAGATCATCAATAGCCATATGGCATTATCAATCCGTGCAAGCTCTGTTAAAAAAGGAACAGATCCTAGGGAGTATTCTTTGTTTGCTGCAGGAGGGGCAGGTCCATTACATGCCGTTGACTTGGCTGACACGGTCGATTCCAAATCAGTAGTTGTTCCAACTTATCCAGGAGTCGCCGCGGCAATAGGTCTGTTGGTAGGAAACCTTAAATATGATTTCATAAAATCACGCGTAGCGAGTTCAGAGGACATTTCTGAAGAGCTCATTGCTAAAATCAATATCGATTTTGATGGACTAGTGAATCAAGCTAAAACTCAATTGAAAAAGGATGGCATTAACTCAGAGTTTATTGGCATTGAAAAAATTGCAGAATGTCGTTATGTCGGTCAGGGAATAGAATTACGCGTTCCATTACCAGAAGGGGAACTGACAGAAGACTCAATGAAGGAAATTCACAAGAACTTCCATATGGTACATGAACAAGAGTATGGACATCATTTCCCAGATACGCATGTACAGATTATAACTTTACGTGTCATTGGAACTGGTAATATACCTCCTATGGAATTGCCTAAATTGGAAAAAGGAAATAGGGATAACCCTAAAGAGGCCATCGCATACGTACGTGATACTGTTTTTGAAATAGATGGGGAAATAAAACGCATACCAACACCACGATTCAAACGAGATAAGCTACTTGCCTTTGATGTAGTAAGCGGACCAGCAGTTGTCGTGCAACGCGATTCTACAACATTAATCCCACCAAACTGGGAAGCTACTGTTTCAATTTACGGTACACTTTTAGTAGCAGCTAAAAACATAACAGTAGAAAAAGAGCAACAGCTAGAAAAAATTGGTATATAAAGGGGAGAGTAATGACATGACGTTGACAAATGAAAACAGGGGAAAAATGGATCCTGTAACACTGCAAATTATTGGCGGTGCACTTCATACAATTGCGAAAGAAATGGCCCATGTAATTGAACGGATGGCATACTCCTCGCTTATTCGTGAATCAGAAGATTTAGGTGCGGGTGTATTTAATAAGTTTGGCCATACAATCGCGGAAGCTGATTCAACACCAATGCAACTAGGATGTTTACCGGGGTATATCAAAGGATTTCAAAGTGTCTTGGGAGATAATATAAATCCAGGCGATATCATTTGGAATAACGATCCATATGCTGGTGCTTCACACTCACCGGATATCGCACTATGTCAACCGATATTTTATGATGGCGAGATAGTTGGATATGCAGGAACTTCAGCACATCATCTGGACATCGGCGGAGCACAACCTGGATTAATGGTTGACGTTCCTGATATATATGCTGAAGGATTGATCATGAATGGCATAAAGTATTATGAAAAAGGAGTACGAAATGAGACAGTAGCTGAGATTGTGCGCCAAAATGTGCGGACACCTCGTGAAGTACTGGGAGATTTAGAAGCTCAAGTAGCTGGTTGCCGTCTCGGTGTTAAACGTTTCGTTGAATTGATGGATAAATACGGAAAAGATACTGTGCTACAGGCCTCAGAAGAGCTAATGGACTATTCAGAGCGTGTGATGAGGCAACAGATTGCAAAGGTTCCAGATGGGACATATGAAGCAGAATCATGGTTAGATGACGACGGTCGTAATTTGGACAAACGACTAAGAGTACATGTACAAATTAATATCGAAGGGGACGAATTAGAAGTAGATGTATCCGGCTCGGCGGATCAGACACCTACGGCATTCAATGCGTCGTATTCAGGCGCCCTTTGTGTAAGCGTTTACAGTGTATTGCGTTCTATATTCTTAGATACTGCTGTACATGAAGAATTCATCCCACCAAACCATGGGACTTTCCGTCCGATTACCGTAACAGCTCGAGAAGGTTGTATATTTAACCCAATTAAACCAGCTGCTACATTCAGTCGAGCCAATCAGGTAAATACAGTTGCGGATTTGATCATCAAAGCGTTAGCACCAGTACTACCAGAACAAACATGTGCAGGTAGCTCAGCCAATATCCAATTTGCTTCCTATGCAGGCCTAGATAAGAATCACGACTACTGGGTTTATATTGAAGTTAACGAAGGTTCCTATGGCGGTCGTCCAGGAAAAGATGGAATGGATGCAATGGACTTCAGCTCATGGAATACTCGTAACAACCCGATAGAGGATCTCGATATGCATGTACCAATGGTTTGTGATAGATATGAATTGCGTGAAGATACGGGCGGTGCAGGTCGCTGGCGTGGAGGTCTTGGAATCGTCCGTAAAAATCGTATGTTAACTGATGGATTTATGACAATGGAGGGGGATAAACATACTGTACGTCCATGGGGATTCAAAGGAGGATTGCCGGGCACTAGCGCAAGCCTCATTAAGAATCCCGATACAAACCCAGAACATCTTAGTTCAAAATTAAACGGCTATACGCTTAAAGCAGGAGAATCCATTATGGTTTCGGTCCCATCCTCTGGCGGCTATGGTGATCCGCTAGACAGACCAGCAGAACAAGTCTATGAAGATGTATTGGATGATTATGTCTCGGCAGAAACGGCTCTAAGGGATTACGGGGTCATCATTAATAATAGAAAACTCGATGTAGAAGGCTCAAAAGAAATTAGAAAGAAACTGCGAGCACAAAGAGGTAAAGTAGAGTTATATACTCACTAAAATTTCATGTTGATAAAGATGCTTCAAAGGAAGGGTGATTGCTAAAAAATCATCCATTCTTTGAAGCATTATAAATTAAGGGGATTTTCAAAAGAAAGTTGATCTGAACTAAGCATCTAGAATGCAAAATACCTAAAACCGCCATTTAGCTTCTATAAAAGTATCCAATACCAGGAGGGCTAACGATTAATGAGCAAAAATAACGAAAGTAACCATTTAATAGAAGAGTCCATCCTTCCTATAACAAATAATAGGCGTACAGTTGGTATGTTAGGCTACTTTTTCATTTGGGTCGGTATCGTTGTTATGATTGTTGCTTATCAATTTGGCGGGGATGCAGTTAATTCACATTCAATTATCATTAGTATGCTAACTATTTTACTTGCTTATTTTACGATTGGTATTGTCATGTTATTGTCAGCGGATATTGGAACAGAACACGGCCTTTCGTTTGCAGTTTATCTTCGCGCACCATTTGGAATATATGGTACCCATTTCCCGGGGGTATCTCGCGGAATTGTTGCAGCAGCATGGTTTGGAATTCAAACGTACCTAGGAGCCCTTGCTCTAAATGGTATCTTTCAATATCTGACAGGTTATGATAATTGGATTGTTTGGTATATTTTATTTGCTGCAGTACAAGTAATTAACACGATGCTAGGTATTAAGGCTGTAGAAAAGTTTGCTAGTTTGGCTGCACCAATATTAATTGGTATATCGGTTTGGATGTATTTTTATTTGGATGGTCTTGCTCAAATGGGTGGTCACAATATTTGGACATTTGTTGGTGAGGGGAATACTTCCTTACTTTTAATCTTCATGGCCAATTTATCTCTTTGGGCAGCATTAGCAGTCGATGTTCCCAATATCTCACGTTTTATTAAAGTTAATTCAGGAAACAAAAAATTCTTTAAACGGAATAAAAACATTTTTGCTGCTCAGATTATTGCATTACCTATCCTTTCAACGTTTATGGCGTTTATTGGAGCAGTTGCCTTTATTGCGACTGGTAATTGGAATCCAATTACGATTATTCAAGAAAACCAAAGTGGTTTAATTCTAATCGCATTATTAGGATTAGTTATAATTGCTCAATGGTCAACAAATAATGCTGCAAACTTAATTCCGGCTACACTTGCATTTGTAAATGCGCTTGCACCTAAAATAAGTTATAAAATGGGTGTCGTTTTAGCGGGAGTTGTTGGCACTGCTACTATGCCATGGTTGATATTGGAACATTTATACGTATTTCTCGGTTTCTATGGCGGAGCACTATCGGCAATAGGGGGGATCATGATATGTGATTACTTCTTAATCCGGCGTAGAAGAGTCAATATACCAGATTTATATAAAAAAGATGGGCAATTTCGCTATATGAAAGGATATAATCCTGCTGGACTAATTGCATGGGTAGTAGCGGGTGCTATCGCAATTAAATTTTTGTCAATTGCATATCTTGTCGGGCTTCCGCTAGGATTTGTTATCTATTACGTATTAATGAAATTCTGGATTATACCAAAATATCCTCAAGCCGAGATTGATTCAAACTATGATGACAAATATTTATCAACGAGTGTACATCAGGATTGGGTATATACTCAAGGTGGATTTGTAAGTGAAAAGTATGGTAACCCAGTTGATGAAACAGATGACTCATTATCACCCAGCCAGAATGCGGTAGATCTAAGCTAATTTCCACTTGCCAAGCAAACTGTCTCTGCTAGGGACAGTTTGTCTATGATTTTGTAACTACTCCATTGCCTGTAGTAGTTGAAATAACGGTAGCCCCTTACGATACAGTAAGGGGCTACCGTTATTTCAACGATAAACCGTTGTCATTCCAAGCCTTTAGCGCATCTGATCAAAAATCTGACCACCTCGGATGCCAAGGTCTTTCAGCTTTCTGTAAATACGATCTACCCAGTCCGATAGACTGTTTTCGAGCGCGGGCCATTCCTTGGTCAGCTAATTGCTGACCACCTGGGAACCCCCGATGAATTGGACTAGTAGATGATGTGTTGGTATTAGTACGTTGTGATGATGAAAGTAAATATGAATTGGATTTGCTAAATCTTAGACATGATGTTGTCTTTAAAGTTTTTTTACCTCTTTTATTCTCCAAGATAATTTCTCAATTGATTTCGTGTCAGGCTCGAAGTCCCTAAAAAATAAAGATGAATATTCTGTCCTAATTCTCGTATCTGAATAATATAATCATTCAAAGGCTTGTACTTCAATTAGGAAGAATGGGGGGTCAACATGAAGTTTAAAAAATCTTTAGCTTTATTGTTAGCAGGAGGTTTGGTGGCAGGAGTGTTAGCTGGCTGTGGGGGAAAGCAAAAAACAGCTGAATCAGATGGAGAAAATGATTTACCGATTATTAAAATCGCCACACAGACACCACTATCAGGAGGCAGTGCTGCAATTGGAGAAGTCATTAAGCTAGGTGCACAGCTCGCATTAGACGACCAAAAAGAAAAGTTTAAAGAATTAGGATTTGAGTTACAGCTGGTGCCTTATGATGACCAAGCCGATCCTAAAAAAGGAGTAGCCAATGCTCAATTAATAGGTGCAGATAAATCTATATTCGCAGTTGTCGGTCACTTCAACTCAGGCGTTGCTATCCCATCTTCAGAAGTATATGAAAAATACAGTATCGCAATGGTTTCACCAGCCAACTCAGCAACAGAAGTTACGGATAGAGGATTAAAAACAGTGAATCGTATCGTTGCTCGAGATGATTCTCAAGGTCCAGCAGGGGCTGATTTTGCGGTTAATACATTAAAAGCAAAGAAAATCTTTATCGTTCAAGACAAAACTGCATACGGTACAGGCCTTGCGGAAGCCTTCGAAAAAGGTGCTGAGGACGCAGGAGCAGAAATTATTGGGTTTGAAGGGATTACGCTTGGAGAGAAAGATTTTAATGGAGTTCTAAACCAAATCCTCTCTAAAAAACCAGATCTAGTATACTTTGGGGGAATCTACGCAGAAGGTGGGCTACTAATAAAACAAGCTCGCGAAAAAGGTATTGATATCCCGATTATGGGTGGAGATGGATTAGATTCTTCTACACTTGTTGAAATTGCCGGAGATGCAATTAAAAACACGTATATTACTACGCTAGCAGGAGATCCTGCTGAATCAGAAGATGGGAAAGAGTTTATGGAAAGGTACAAAGCAATAAACAATCGAGATGCAGAAGCGTACTCAGTTTACGGCTATGACACAATGGGTGTGGTATTAAAAGGTATCGAGAATGCAATTACAGAAAATAACAATAAATTGCCGACACGCGAACAAGTTAGAGATGCTGTTCGTGGTATAAAAGATTATCAAGGTGTGTTGACAACAGTAAGCTTTGACGATATTGGCGACAATGAGTATGCAAAAGTGTTTATTTTTAATTACAAAGAAGCTAGTTATCCACCGCAATTAGAAGGTGAAGTTGAAAAGTAAGTAGGTTGGAAGGGTATGATTCATTTTTGACTGGCTAGCTTCATGCGCCAACTCCTCGGGTCATAAGTCAGACTGGCTACGTGGCAAAGAACGCCACTGCGTGCCTGCAAGGATGCAGGTATGCAGTGGGGAGGGATTGAACTTCATCCCTCCTTGTTGCGACAAGACGTCGCGATCTTAGACTGCCTTCCTTTATCGTCTTATGCCTGTCGGAGCTGTGCGGAGCCTTACGCATTTCTAATTGTCTAGCTCCAGGCGCCTTTTCCTAAAAAGGCGTTTGCGCTTTTCAAAGTGATAGTACCCTTTATTTCTATACACCTGGGACAAGGAGGTAACTTATGCTGAACGAAATACTACAAACAATCCCGCAAGTCTTGATTGATGGCCTTGCCTTAGGAACTGTATATGCAGTCATTGCTTTAGGGTACACAATGGTTTATGGGATATTGGAATTAATTAACTTTGCACACGGTGAGATCTTTATGACAGGAGCTTTTATTGGGACAGCCCTGTTAATATTTATGACAGGAACTGGATGGGGTTCGGCGCTTCCTGCCATTGTTATGCTAATGATTGTCCTCATAGTAACTGCTTTCCTAACAGGTTTTTTGGGAATGGGTATTGAAAGATTAGCATATAGACCCTTACGCAATGCACCTAGATTGATACCGCTAATTACAGCTATCGGTATTTCATTTTTATTACAGGATATCGTTAGATTCATAGCGGAATTAACAAAAGGAAACTATATTGTAACGGGACCTAGTCTTTTTACAGAACAGGTTTTGATTAAAACTTCATCCATAAGTTCCATTTTTAACGATGCATCTATAAAAACATCATTTATTATTGTGCTAGTTACGGCAGTTGTAATGATGATTGCTCTAGATATATTTGTGAATAGGACAAGATGGGGAATGGCGATGCGGGCTGTAGCGCAAGATCGAGAAACAGCTTCCTTGATGTCAGTAAATGTGAATAAAGTTATTTCAATAACCTTTTTTGTAGGATCTGCTCTAGGCGGCGCAACAGGGGTATTATTTGCTGTACAATACGGAACAATAGATCCTTATATTGGGTTTATTCTCGGGTTGAAAGCATTTACCGCAGCAGTATTAGGCGGCATAGGAAATATCCGTGGCGCAATGATTGGCGGGTTACTACTTGGGGTATTAGAAATGTTTGCATCTGCTAATTTAACGATTTTAACTGGAGGCGTATTTGGTGCCGAATACAAAGATGTGTTTGCATTTGCAATATTGATCATCGTGTTACTTTTTAAACCGGAGGGCTTATTAGGCAAACCGGTCACTGAGAAAGTGTAGGTGAGAAGATTGAAAACTCTATGGAAAAAATACGAACAAAACAAACTTGCGCATGGAATCTTTCTTCTGATTTACATCGGGGTTACATCACTAAGTTTATTTACGGCACAGAAGTCAGTTACCGCGTTTCTCCTTCTATTAGCTTCATTATTACTATTATATTTCACAAAGTTTAGTAATCTCACAAAATGGTTGATAGCGGGTTTTGTGCTCGTGTTTTTACTTCCGTTCACTGCTAGTAATGGAGATGCTTATCAATCGTATATGGAAGTTTCCACACTCGTTGGTATCTATATCGCTATGGCTTTAGGGTTAAATATTGTAGTTGGTATGGCTGGTCTTCTTGATTTGGGATTTGTCGCATTTTTCGCAGTTGGGGCATACACATATGGTATTTTTGCGACAGCGCAAGCCTCTAATTTTATGCCATTTGGAACTTTCCCTTTATCAGGAGAAAGCTTCTGGCTATTCATTATCATTGGCGGCTTGGTAGCTGCATTGTTTGGAATTCTACTTGGAATACCAGTTCTTCGGGTTAAGGGAGATTATCTAGCTATTGTTACGTTAGGTTTTGGAGAGATTATTAGAATTATTTTTAATAATCTAGATCGCCCCGTTAATATTACAAATGGTGCAATGGGGATTTCTTCTGTCACTCCACCTAGATTGTTTGGAATTGATTTCCTTTATCCAAGTCAATTCTATTACATTGTGCTTATTCTGTTATTCTTCACGATTTTTACAGTTCGTCGTTTTGAACACTCCAAAATAGGTCGTTCGTGGAAAGCGGTTAGGGAAAATGAAATAGCTGCACAAGCTATGGGTGTCCCTTTAGTTCGCACAAAACTAATGGCGTTTGCGATTGGTGCTACCTTCTCAGGGATGATGGGTGTTGTCTTTGCTGCAAAACAAGCATTTGTAGATCCTACAAGCTTTACACTACTTGAGTCAATTACGATATTAGTAATGGTGGTTCTCGGGGGTATGGGAAGTGTCCCAGGCGTTATTCTAGGGGCGGCTGTTATGACGATTCTGAATCTCCAAGTATTGACGGAAATGACAAATTGGTTGAATCAACTAAATTTGTCAGGCGTGATTTCTATACCATACGCATTATCACCAGCTAAAATGCAAAGGTTTATATTTGGCGCACTACTAATCCTGTTTGCTTTATATAGACCAAAAGGACTCTTACCAGCAAAAAACCGTATATTTATCGAAAAGGACTTACAAGGAGTAAATGTGAAAGCCAAGTTAGTAACCACGCCGGAACAATCGGAAAATGAGAAACCGTAGCAAAAGGAGGTGCAGTCATTGTCTATTTTAGAAGTTCGAAATTTAACTAAAAAGTTTGGCGGTCTAACAGCAAATCAAGATGTATCAATGACAGTAGAGAAAAACTCAATTACAGCAGTTATTGGACCAAACGGCGCTGGAAAAACTACGTTCTTTAATATGATTACTGGTATGTATCAGCCAACTTCCGGCATGATTCTCCTTGAAAATGAGAAAATAAATGGCTTAAAACCACATGACGTTTCGAGAAAAGGGATTGCACGGACATTTCAAAATATCCGTTTGTTTAATGAAATGTCAGTGCTTGAAAATGTTCTTGTTGGTATGCATACCCATTTAAAAGCAGGTCTAATGGGTATTTTATTAAATCTTCCTGCCATCCGAAAGGAAGAGAAAGCGTCAGAAATGACCGCGTATAATTTATTGGAATATGTAGGACTGGCTCATCTTTTAAATGAAAAAGCGTGTAATCTAAGCTATGGCGCACAAAGAAGGCTGGAAATCGCAAGAGCCCTTGCTGCCAATCCAAAGGTTTTATTATTAGACGAACCTGCGGCGGGGATGAATCCAAAAGAAACAAAAAATCTTACTCAGCTCATAAAGAGCATGAAACATGAGTTTAATCTAACCGTTCTCTTAATCGAGCACGATATGAAGCTCGTCATGGAAATCTCTGAACATATCGTTGTATTGGATCATGGCGAAAAAATTGCGGAAGGTAAGCCTGAGAACATCAGAAATAATCCAAAGGTTATAGAAGCATATCTAGGATCGGGAGCTATTCAAACGGGATAGGGGGACAATATATGCTTCAATTAGTAAATGTTGAATCCTATTATGGTGGTATACAGGCCTTAAAGGGTATTGACGTGTTAGTAGAAAAGGGAGAAATTGTAACACTTATAGGGAGTAACGGTGCTGGAAAATCAACCACACTCAAATCCATAAGCGGATTGGTGAAAGTAAAGACTGGCAAAATTTTATATAATGAACTGGAAATCTCAAACAAGCCTGCCCATGAAACGACTTTACTAGGAATTGCTCATGTTCCCGAAGGTAGAAGAATTTTTTCAAAACTGTCGGTAAAGGAAAACTTACTAATGGGCGCATTTTCTGTAAAGAATAAAAACGTTATCAATGAAAGAATGGAAAAAGTATTTCACTATTTCCCTAAATTGAAAGACCGTATTGAACAAAAAGGGGGGACGATGAGCGGAGGAGAACAGCAAATGCTTGCCATCGGGCGAGCACTCATGATGGAACCTGAATTATTAATGCTAGACGAACCTTCAATGGGACTAGCTCCAATCATTGTGGAACAAATTTTTGAAATCATAAAGGAATTAAATCGAGAAGGCATAACGATTTTACTTGTGGAACAAAATGCTTATCAAGCGCTGCAAATTGCGCATAGAGGTTATGTGATTCAAACAGGAGAAATTAAACTTCAAGGAAACGGCTATGATTTGATAACTAATGAAGAAGTCCGAGAAGCATACTTGGCATAGTATTACATTAGTAAGATTTCAAAAACGCTTAGATATTAAATATCCAAGCGTTTTTGTGTTGGATGAGATGTGTTCGGTACTGGTGGAAATTGTATCTTTTTAAAGTGGCATTCGAGGAAATCCAACGTCTAAGCGATGACCGAGCAACGCTGCAGCAGCCATCTCACGAGAAATCCATCTGAAAGATCAAATCCAAAGGGAACTGTTAGCAACAGAAACAAAGAATGAACATATAGAAAGAGCATGTTTTGAAAAAAGACTGATTAAAACATGCTCTTAATGAATGTGATGGATTAACTTCTCTCTTTTCTATTCATAACGATAAGTGAAAGGATGAAAAAGACAATCGTTGTACCGATTAAATACAGTACGCTTATCAATTTCGTTATTGTTTGGCCATTCATTTCATAAACGACGCCCATATTGGATAAGAAATCTTCCTTTAATCCAGGAGGTGCATTTGCAAAAGCCTCGACCAATGAATTTTCCATTAAAAGTTGTCTAAACAGCGAGGCAGAATGGGAAACTGGGAATAATTTTACGATTGTTTGAAGGTAGTCGGGTAACGTACCGATTGGAATATAGATGCCTGCCAAAAAACCGAGCAGCGTGCCAATGACTGTGCTTGCGGCGGCAAAAGCATTTGTTGTTTTGAAAAATGAGACGACAAACAGAACCATTGAGCCACTTGAGACAACTGCTAATAGTATGACACCAACCAATAAGACTGTCTTGTCAAAAGCCAACAGTCCCTCGCCAGATAGGAAAAGAAAGACGTTCGCAACGATTAATGTAAATGTACACATGATAAACCCAATAAATAATGCACTTAATATATAGCCGCCAACCAATTTAGCACGAGAAATAGGGGAGGCATAAAAATCCATAAACCTTTTATGTGTCCGATCCTCTACTAGAATGCCAAAAGATCCTAAAGTAGTCGTCATCGAAGTAATCGCGAGAATTCCTGCAATGAACCAAGAGGTGAGTAATAATTTTTTTGAAGGAAAGTCAGGAAGTCCTTTTGACGTTAAATCTCCTAGAAAAAGAACGTACAAAGCGATGAGTATAATAACCGAAAGAAACGAGAAGAAGATTGTCGTTTTGTCACGGAAGTATAATAAAATATTCCTTTTAGTGAATGCCATCATCGCTGTTCACGTCCTTTCCGTTTATCGCGATGAACACGTCATCTAGACTTGATTTTCGGACTTCGAAAGAAGAGATATCATCTGCATGTTTCACTAGTATTGGAATTGCCGACTTTGTTTCTTGTAGCGGTACAAAGAATAGCGATTTATCTACTTTATATTCAATTTCATCTTCGGATAATAGACTCCTCATCACTCTCTCATCGACTGCTGTGATGACTAAAAGATCAGATGCATAGTCATTTTTTAGTTGTTCAGGTGTTCCTTTTGCAATGATTGCTCCCGCTTTCATCACAACCACATAATCAGAATTGGCGGCTTCCTCTATATAATGCGTCGTTAGAAAAACAGTCATTTTTGTTTCTTTTTGAAGTTGTAAAATCGTGTTCCAAATATTTTTTCGGCTACCGGCATCAAGGCCGGTTGTCGGTTCATCTAAAATTAAAATCGAGGGCGTATGTATGAGTGCCCGCGCAATATCAGTTCTTCTTTTTTCACCGCCAGATAGTTTTCCGTAAGGGCGTTTGATAAATGAATGTAAATCTGTGATAGCCGTTACTCGTTGAATTGCCTTATTCTTTTCTTCCTTCGACATTCCATAAAACGATGCTCGAACTTGTAAATTTTCTTCGACTGTTAACAAAGGATCCAATATGCTGTCTTGGAAGACGACGCCAATCTCCTGTCGAATTTTATCGTCTTGTTTTCCTAAGGTGTATCCATTTACTCTCACCTCGCCTGAATCTTGTTTCAATAGCGTTAATAAAATGGATATGGTCGTTGATTTACCTGCGCCGTTTGCACCTAAAAATGAAAATAAAGCACCTTCTTCAACGTGAAAGTTAATATCCTTCACAGCTTCTAATTTCCCAAATGATTTTGACAGCCCACTCACTTCGATGATTTTATTCATGAAATCCCTCCGTTTTTCGGTTTTGAATAATTGTATTCATTCGATTTGCACTCGCTGGGTCGACAATGAATCCGATTCCGATTGGAAATAAATGTATTGTCAAATAAATCAATAGCAATAACTTCTATTAATTATTCAAACTCATACGGCTGTATACCTATTTAGAGAAATATAGTTCTCTTTTTGTATATATTAACAAGTGTAACAGAATTCTCTGTCCCTACACTCATTGCAATCTGAAGATTAATATTGTTCCGTCTCTTTTGGGTCAACATGGAATAAATTATCTAAAAGCCAATTGTAAGGTTGGATCGTATTTATTGTTTTCAAGCATGCGCATGGACAAAGGCATCTGTAAGCAGCACCGAATGCGACATTGACACTATTGATATCGTATTGGCTTTAGTTTAGTGTTGGATACTAGGTATGCATTGTCAAGAAGTCTGTGTAATTTATGGCTTCATGATTTTTTTGCAACAATATAGAGGGTGGTATTAGCTTGGGTAGAATGGAACGTAGGAAAAAAAAGACACGATTAAGCAGCATTAAAGAATGGTTTAAATCAAAAAAACTCATTAGTAGACTATTAGTAGTCTCTATAGGCATTATCTTGTTTGGTCTATTGGTATTTACTATTTTAATATCTTTTAGCGATGTAAGTAAATTGGATATTGTAGAACCAAGGCCAACATTTATTTATGATATAAATGGCGACGTAGCTAGTAAAGTTTCTAACTCTAAAATTGAAGGAGTTAGTCTGGATCAAATTCCAAAAGAACTCATTGAAGCTTTTGTCGCTACAGAAGACCAACATTTTTATAAGCATAACGGTATTAATTACTTTGGTATTACCAAAGCATTCCTGCAAAATCTAGTTTCAGGTAAAGTCGTTTCTGGTGGTAGTACAATTACGCAACAACTTTCGAAAAATGTATTTCTAACAGCGGAACGCACTTATACACGTAAATTCAAAGAACTTATATTTACTAAGAAAATTGAGAGAAAGTACTCAAAAGATGAAATCATGGAACGCTATCTAAATCGAATTTATTTTGGTGAAGGCGCATGGGGTATTCAGCGAGCAGCACAAGTTTATTTTGGTAAAGATGTTAGTGAACTAACATTAAACGAATCAGCTACACTAGCGGGGATAGTCAAAGCCCCGTCTAACTTATCGCCTTATAAAAGCATGGAAAAAGCGGTTGACCGAAGAAATATCGTGCTGTCATTAATGAAGAGCGAAGGATACATCAGTCAAAAGGATTTTGAAAAAAACCTAACTCAAACCATTGTATTAACGGATAAAGAGACGGTAGATTATAAAGGGAATTATCCATATTATGTTGATTATCTAATCCAGGAAGCAGTAGATAAGTACAAATTAACTGAGAATGAAGTGCTGTCTGGGGGGCTTCACATTCATACGGAACTAAATCCTGTTATTCAGGACGCTACGGAAGAAGTATTCCAGAATGAAAACAATTTTCCAGATAGCAAGCCTGATCAACTGATTCAAAGTGGATCCATATTCATTAATCCTAAAACAGGTGGGATTAGTGCGTTAGTCGGAGGAAGAGGAGAATATACTTACAAACGATTTAATAACGCGACAAATTTAATAAGGCAACCCGGATCAGCATTAAAACCACTCGCTGTATACACATCTGCATTGGAGCAGGGTTATGACTTTGGAGATATGCTGGTTGATGAACCAATCAATATAGGCGGTTATCAACCACAAAATATTGATAAACAATACCGCGGAACAGTCACAATGTACGATGCACTTATTAATTCTTATAACATACCCGCAGTTTGGCTATTAAATGAAATGGGTGTTGAAAAGGGTTTTAGTGCAGTTGAACGGTTTGGTATTCCTTTAGAAAAAGAAGATCATAATCTCGGACTAGCACTAGGGGGCTTACACCGAGGAACGTCACCCTTGTTAATGGCCCAGGCATTTTCCGCATTTCCTAACGATGGAATAATGATGCAAGCTCATGCCATTTCAGAAATAAAGGATGCTGAAGGAAAAATAGTTGGAAGTTGGAGTGGGAAATCTGAACGAGTTACAGAACCGGAAGTTGCTCAAAAGATGACGTATATGCTAAAAGATGTTGTGGAAAACGGAACAGCTAAAAATGCACAGATACCCGGATTAGACGTAGCTGGAAAAACCGGTACGACACAACTACCTTTCCCTGGTGTAGCTGGTTCAAAGGATCACTGGTTTGTTGGATATACGCCAGACCTCGTTGGTGCGATTTGGTTAGGGTATGATAAAACAGATCAAGACCATTACTTGACAGCAACTAGTGGTGTCACAGTCACAACCATATTCCAAGAAATAGTAACTAAATCCATGAGTGAATTGCCCAACAAGGACTTTGTTTTACCTTTGGTTGAAAAGAAGAAAAAGAAACCAAGTAAAATGATAGACAACGGGCAGAAGAAAGATAAAGAAAACAAAAACGATAAAGAAGATAAGAAAGATAAGGGCAAAGACAGAGATAAAGAAAACAAAAACGATAAAGAAGATAAGAAAGATAAGGGTAAAGACAGAGACAAAGAAAACAACAAGGATAAGGAGGACAAGAGAAATAAGGAGAAAAACAAAGATAAAGACAAAGACAAAAAGGATAAAGATGACTAGAGAGACATGATTACTTGTCCTGAAGAGGTAAGGAAAGCTTTCCTACAATTTAATGTTTAACATTCTTTCATTGAAAAGCCCTTGGAAACTAGGATCATTCCTAAATTCCGAAGGGCTTTTTTCAATCAAATGGTACTGATACAGACAAGCGATTTGATTGAAATTGTGTATCATTCCATGACAGGAGGTTTTCAACGTAACCTAACGTATCTGCATTTGTTGGGCCAATAATACGCTGTAGAGCTACTAAGTCATAATTGTAGCTTTTGTTATTTGTAATGATTGGATTAACAGCTCCTAGGGCAAGAACCCCACCTACTACTGGGTTTTTAAGTAGTCCATTAGCGTCGTAATACTGTGATAAATAATCAGGTCCTTTGGTGCTAATGTCTATAATGAACAACCTTTTAGGCGAGTGACTTTCAACACGAACCTTATAAAAATCGTCGTAATTTACTTGGAATGTGTATTCTCCATTGTATTTGTCAAAGTTAAACAGCTCATTTAAAATGTTATTTCTGAAGGAATAGATATAAAAGATGCCATATCCACCACTCCCGCCCGTATCAATACTCACCATAATGTCAGGTATATTATCTTTATTAAAGTCGCCAAGAAACAACCTAGCATTATATCCCGCGTTGTTTTTGAAATGAACGGTTGTACTTTTATTTGACCACCCATCTCGAATCACAAGCGTAATGTTGTCGGCAAAGATACTTGGTGGTCCATCGACATTACCATATAAATAGACGGTATCTAAAATGCCATCTCCGTTGACATCCCCTGTCTTCCAGTCCAACAATGTAGTATTTCCGTTAAAATTAATCCCTCCTATTAAAATACAATCGTTGTTCATTGCAATATATGCTGATAGTAGCTTGTTGATTTTCACTTCCCTCCAAATTAAATCACAAGTTTTTAGGTACCTGTGCGCGGAATTATTTAGTAAATACAACTCAATGCTATAATAATACAAAGTAAATCAATACCTATGCGCTTTGTATTTATCTTTTGTATAATTACTTAGATGTGTGAATTGTTTGTCTTCTCGTTTGACACAAGTACCTCTTTTAAGCCTCTTCCTTAATTCCATAGGTTAGATGGTCTCAGGAGTGGTTTCACTCATTTTTTTTCTTACTAATAGAGGCAGTTAAGCAGCGAGTTCACTACATTTAGTTGAACCCGTTTTTTATCGTAAAAAAATGAACGATTGGTCATATTGTACAGTCTAATTAGTAACAGGGGGTGAGTGTAAGGAGATGGATTTGGCGAAAAGGGCCATTGCGGGTGATGAACGGGCGTTAGTGAAGCTGTTGGCACGACATGAAGATACGCTATATCGTACGGCTTATGCGTATTTGAAAAATGAGCAGGATGCTGTTGAAGCTATACAAGAGCTGACGTATCGAGCTTTAAAAAAGGTGCATACCGTCAAAGAACCATCGCACATAGCAACATGGCTAGTTCGAATTATCATCAATATTTGTTTAGATATGAAAAAGAAGCAAAAGAAATTTGTCTACTATCATAATGTAGAAATTGCATCGGTAGATCATCACCCATTCGAAATCGCTTATATAATTTCCAGTTTGCCAATTGAGCAACAGGAATTGGTTTATTTAAAATACTTCCAGGATATGAAGAACGGGGACATTGCACAGTTGAAGCAATCCCGAAGGTACTGTGAAATCAAGGCTACACACGACGTTAAAAAAACTACGCGTACTCATTGAAAAGGAGGAACTATAAATGACCAACTTGAATGAGCAGGACTGGCAGAAGTTGACGGATGAATTACATGCGATTGAAATCCCAAAAGAAGCCTTACACCAAGCACGTGTAAAGGCAGTGCAGCAGCATCGGCTGACCTGGAAGAGGAAGCGTCGTCTGTATTCAGTCGCCAGTGTAGCTGTTATTGTACTGCTACTGTTTGTGACGTCGATTCGCGTTTCGCCTGTGTTTGCACAGGCAGTGGCCAAAATTCCAGGGTTTTCTCCTATCGTTGGCATGATTGCTTTTGATAAAGGAATCAGTGACATTGTTGAAAATAAATACTATGAAGAACTCGGTATTGTAGTAACGCAAGGCGACTATACCTTAACTCTACAGAATGTCGTAGCTGATCATTCGGGTATGACGATCTTCTATAAGGTTGAATCCCCATTTGATCTTTCCAAAGTGAGTATAACTTCTTTAGAGGTATCCCAACAAGGCATTCCATTTGGTGTCGTAAATCCTTACATTGTCTCTAGTTCTGGTAAAAGGACGGTACAGGAAGACAAGCTGGAAATTACGTCTACCGATGATTTATCATATGACAATAGGTCATTTGAATTTAATTTACACTTGAGTGATGCAGCTGAGACAAAGTTTGCCGTGCCATTCACACTCACCAAGCCCATTAAACAACCAAAAGTATATGAAGTGAACCAATCTGTTGTCGTAGATGGTCAAAAAATCAACATCAAACAGTTGAAAATTTCGCCGTTACGTGCAGAAATCCGATTAGCAGCCGACGAACAAAATACAATGCAATTACTAAAATTTACATCGGTTCGGTTAATTGATGAGCATGGTGAAGATTGGGGTCAACTAAGAAATAGCGGTGGGGGAGGCAATCTATTGCGTGACGGCGATGTGAGTCTATTCATGCAAAGCAATTACTTCAGGCAGCCGAAAAAACTAACGTTAGTGATGGAGAGAATCGAAGCACTTCCAAAAGGCTCGGATTATATCGAGGTAGATTTTGAGCAACAGAAAGTGTTGTATATGCCGAGTGAACTGGATAGCGATGTGCAAGTACCATCACGGAATACATTGGAAGTCACTTATCCAACTGGCGATTATCAACTATTGTCTGAAATAGTTGACAGAGAAGGTAATGATTTAAGTAGTAGTCTAATCGAAATGCATGTTAGCAGAGAAGTACCTTATATCAAAGCAGTCTATACATTTGATTTTGATAATGAAATGAATCCAATTCGCTTCAATATTAATAGTTATCCGCTGTATTTAGACGGCAAGGCAGAAGTGGATATTCCACTTGATTAATAAGTTTTCTTACCCTACTCACCAATCGAATATAGGCTATCAATTTATCAGGTTTTAAAACATAATAAAATCGATGTCTCTTATGAGTAAATGAAATCTCATAGAGGCATAATTTTTAATTTTCAAATTCCTTTTAGGTACCTATGCGATTTTTCTTTACTTTTTGTATAATGACTTGAAAACGTGAATTGTTTGTCTGAGTGACTGATACAGGTACCTCTTTTTAAAAAAGGCTGACTTCAAAAGGTCACCTTTAAGTGATCTTTGAAATCAGCCTTTTTTTGTATAATATCTAAGAAACGCATAACCTTTCCAAACCTATTACTGAGAATTATTATTTTTTCTTTTTTATTTGATTTTTATTATTTTTATTTTCCTCATCGATTGAGGAATTTTCGTTGTTGTGGATTGCTTCTTCCTTTTTTACAGTAGCTGCTGAAATTGGTTCGGAACTTTTACTTTCCTTACTAACAGGAGAATCTGTTAGTGTCCCGCTTACCTCGTCCTTTTTACTGACAGCTGATACTGGTTTGTTTTTCTCTCCTGGTACAGCGAGGGAGCTTGTGCGTTTTTCGCGGGTTTCTTCCTTTTTGTCCTCCGCCGCCATTATGCTTTCAATATCGGGATTGCCTTCCACGATCAAAATATTAGGGCTTACTGTAATATCTTCTACGTGCCCTACTGTGTCTTGGTAAACTAGTTTCCCTGCTGCGATTGCCGTAGGGACTGAACGCTCAATCCGAGCTTCTTCTTTTCTAATGGTATCCTGTACCTGTTTTGTTTCTTGAATTTTTCTCTTGCCTATAATTACCTCTTCAACAATTACAGCTCTTTTCGTTACCTCTATTCTTTCTTCCATAATGGGGATGCGAATAATTTCATCCTCTCTAAAAGGGCTGCCATCTAACTTTCCATCTATGACAGGACGTCGCTCTACATATACTTCTTCTCGAAATAGTGGAACATGAAAGGTTTTCTGTTCTTCCACTACTTCTTTACGGAGCTGTAATTCTCCAACTTGGACATTCTCTTTTGTAATTTCAAGCTGTTCTTCATGGAGTCGGACAGCTGTTGAGTTTTCAGTTTCATATTGTGTTTTATAGACAGGACTGTCGTAAGTTGTATTCGTATCAACCAGCAATATTATTTTCCCCTTATTTATTACCTCTTCACACTGTTTTGCTGTATATTCTGGCAGGCCCCTTTCAATTAGCTTGCTGGACAGGGAATTAGCCTGTGTGCGGCCCATTCCTGCTGACAACATGGAAAAATAGCTGTTCATCATAACACCTGCTATAGTACTCACTTGTTGATCTGCCTCTACCATGACTCCAGTGCGAGAAGTGACTAATGGAATGGCACTTTTATTTTCTGCTACCACCATGATATCTGTATCACGATGCCCCTGACGTTTCAATCCTTCAATTGCATACAAGACTTCTTCATCTGAATTAAAGCTCCCAACAATTCTTTTTTCCATATCTATCATCCTCCCAAAATATACTACATATGAAAAGTAATAACATTCACATGTATTATATAACTACCCGAGAGATCTTCACTTGAAACAACTAAAAAATGAATAATGTAATAATTTACAATACTTAGAGGAGAATACGCTCATTTCTATAACTAAACTTGAAATGAAAAAATGGTTGGTTTTTTATTGCATAAAAGACTCGGGGTATGTAAAAAAGGGAAAAAATTATCGTGCATTGGAAATTGAAATTGAAATCGAAATCGGAAATTTAGAAATTGAGTTAAATCTATTAACTTATAATTTAGTAAGTGAAATTCCAAGAATGTATTTTTTGAATCTGACAAGTATCAGTAGAAACTAGCGGATATGATTGAACAGTATACGCCACCTAGTCGTGTGATTCCGTATGTGAGTTATGAGGAATGGGCTAAGGGGAAATAGAATCAGAGGAGTGGTTATTTTGGTGCAGTCCTATTCGCCTCGGGTATAATGATATTGTTACTGTGGTTGAAATTACGGTAAAGGAGGTGGGTCATTTTGCTTCACGGATATATTGTTAAACGCGATTATATTTTAGTGAGGAAGTGATCCGCTATCTCGGTTCGTTGCTCCGTTATGCAACCGGTCTTTGAGCACAGACCTAAAAGAAGCTTATTTATTGTGCTCTTATGGACGCGAACTATAAGGGCACAAGGAGGAATTATCAATTAATTTAGAAGAAATCACAGCATGGCTCTTAGCCAATAAAGATAACGCCGATGTAAAAAAGTACCTCGAAGAACTTTCAACGCCTACAGTTGAGGGGGGGAAGGGTTCCTAGATACGGATGCAGGAAAGAAAGTGTTACAACCTCGTTTGGATAGCAATTTCACAAAAGGTTTGACTAGATGGAAAGAAAAGAATCCCGACACTCTCGTCGATTCAGAAGTCGCTAAACGTAACCTTTCTAAATCGCCTATTGAAATTCAACTCGATGAAGGAATTTAAATCAAAAGCTATTGATATGACAATTATAGAAGTGTTGGTTAAGAATGATCTCACTACAAAAGAAGAATTCAAATATGAAGCTGATGAGATGATGAGATATTTAATGAAATTAAAATGCTAGAATTAAAGGGTATACTAGAGTTGGATGATGAAGAATTCGAAAAGTATGTCGGGAAAGAGTGAACGAAAGCTTCCTTAGGGGTGCTTTTTCTATGCCTAAAATAAATAAACTTAAAGGATTTTCACCTTCTATGACGAATGTTAGTCTGAGGGGAGGTGAGAAAGATAAAATCTTATGAAGTGCATTTATCGTTGGAGAACGGACAAAACTACTTGTTTTTTAAAAATGCAGTAAGTAAAAAACAAATAATTGACGAAATTACTAATGAGCACAGTCAAATGTGGTATCACTTTATTTCTAAAGACTATGTTAAAAATCAAATAAGAAAAGACCAAGTTGTAAGTATCGGAATCTCTTTAAATAAAGAGGAAGCTCAAGAGTTTGAGTCTACATTGAATTATTAAAATTTAGCACCTTATCCAGAGGTGCTTTTTCTATGGCTAAAAATAATGGAGGTGGACGGTGATGTGATGTGCCTAATTGGGAAGAGATTCACAGAGAGTGGGAAACCACAAAAATAACACTTGCTGCATTAGCTGAAAAGCATGATGTGAAGCTTGGATAAGAGGTCCATCTAAGAAAGATGCAGCCAAAAAACAAAAGGAAGCAACCATTTCGAAAAGGATGAAACCGAATAAAGAGATAAAAGAGCCTATTGTTGAGTCGGATGAACTGACTGAAAAACAAAGGCTTTTTTGTATTCATTACATTAAATGCTTCAATGCTACTAATTTTAGGCGCCTGTGCGTGGCACTATTCAGTACTTTTGCGACTTCAGCTAGTTCCTCAAAATATTCCAATCTTCAAATTACGATATATTGTCTTTCCATTTTCAGCGTAGAGATAACTTCCGCAATCGTCTTCAGCAACCGGATTTTCACTCTGTGTACGTCGAGGCCAGTCATTCTGAAATATTTATCTTCTACAACAAGTCCGACCGGCTGGATAGGAAACTTGAAATATATTCATGCAGTTCTATTAAATCTTCGAACCCTATTTCAATTAATTTCCAAAATCGCTATACAACTTCAAATCTAATGCCCCATTTAGTATTCAGTTACATTTCTTCAGTAAGTGCTTCAAGAGTGATATTAGATCACTTTACGTATTTTTACATTAAATTAACAGTATTACAATAATTGTAGAGTAATATGAAATTATCTGTAAATTCTGGACGGAAAAATAATAGAATGGAGTGTTGTTGGCATGGTATTCGTAATGAAAGAAAACAAGTCATTGCGTCGTTTTCTTTGGAGTTGCCATCGTTAATTTTAAGTAGCTTTGCGCGGAACTATTCAGTAAATACAATACAATTCTATAAATAATTTCAGGTACGCCGTGCATGAAAATACTCAGAATATTATATGCAATTGAATAATGATAGAATAAAGAACAGACAAATTGGATAATGTCTGGTTTTTTTGTATGTTTATTCGGGTTTGTGAATTGTTTGTCTTTGTCAAGCACAAGTACCTCTCACTATGAAGTAAAAAGTGGCGCAATCCTTCGAATGTAGTTACCCGTTTGAGGCTTTTTTTTTCGTATATACTAAAGAATGTAGGGAACACTCATGATACGGAGGTGTTTAGGATATGGGCGAAATGTGGGAATTGGATTTCTGGGAAATGATAATAAGGGTAACGCTCTCATTTTTTGTCCTGCTCATACTTGCGCGCCTTATGGGGAAAAAACAGGTTTCCCAATTGACATTTTTCCATTACGTAACAGGCATAACAATCGGTTCCATCGCTGCTGAAATTGCTAGTAAATCAGGGGGCCCTTTTTTGGATGGTCTCTTAGCGATGGTTTGGTGGGCGCTGCTGACATTGCTCATGAGTTTTATTACACTCAAATCACAGAAAATGCGTGTCATTCTTGACGACGAGCCGACAATTGTCATGCATGGCGGGAAATTAATTGAAAAATCCATGAAAAAATCACGTCTCAGTCTTAATGATTTGAACATGATGCTACGGGAACAAGGGATTTTTTCAATTAAAGACGTCGATTATGCCATTTTGGAAACGAATGGGAACTTAAGTGTTTTGAAAAAAGCGGGGCAGGAACCTGCTACGAAAAAAGATGTGAACGCACCTGCACCCCAACCGAAATATATTCCAACGGAAATCATATCTGAGTATAAAGTCGTCAAAAAGAATTTAAAAGAAATGAGTTTAACAGAAGAGTGGTTGTACGAGCAGTTGAAAAAACAGGGTATCGGACATATCGAGCAAGTCTATTATGCAGAAATTCAAGCTGATGGAAGTTTATATGTGGATAGCAGAGCCGAAAATAAATGATAAAAGCGCCATAAATCAGTCGAAACTGTTTTATGGCGCTTTGAATAATGGAGATACTTACTGGTTAACGAGTTCTTATTTGCAGGTTCATATCCGAAGACTGTAGAACACCTTGTTATAAACTAAAATTTTTTAATTTAATTAAACCCTATTTACTGCTTCCGTAATCTGATCCTCACCAGACACAAGATCAAATGAACGATTAAAAGTGTTTTCCTTCGTTAACGTTGCTAGAATCGTCTTGGCTACGTCTTCACGTGGAACTGATGCAGTAGGTAAGTCTTCGGCAATTGAAACTTTTCCGGTACCTGGTTCATTTAGAAGACCTCCAGGACGAATAATCGTATACGTTAAGCCGCTTTGTTCAAGGATGTTATCTGCGTGATGTTTGGCAACCATATAATAATGTAAGCTGCTCCAGTTTTCTCTTTTGTTAGCATGAATTGCACTCACCATAATAAATCGTTTGACGCCAAGTATTGTAGCAGCTTCTATCGATTTAGCCGCGCCATCCAAATCGATTAAGATTGTCTTATCTGCTCCAGTATGTCCACCGGATCCCGCAGTGAAGACAAAGGCATCACAGCCTCTCGCAGCTTCAACAATATCCTCTACGCTTCCTTCCAAATCCGCAAGTCTTGTTTCTACACCCATTGTCTCAAAAGCCTTTGCTTGCTCTTCCTTACGCACCATAGCCCTTACTGTATGTTCATGACTTTCTTTTAAAAGATGTACAAGATGTTGACCAATTTGTCCGTTTGCTCCAACAACAAAAACTTTCACAATGAACAACTCCCTCTCTATTGTGCTGAGTAATGATTCGCGGAAGATAGGATCAATTGTTTGAATTTCATCATTCCTTAATTGAACTTTCCGTTTTTTTAAGTTATTCAGCACATGGCTTGATTGTATCAATAGAATCCCTTGTTGGGTACCAATCAAGAATAACATTGGCTCGTCTTTTATATCAATACGACGACAGGAAAGTGGAAACCCCTTTAGGTCTACAAATGAAGGAAGTTAGATAAATCAAAGAAAAAGCATGATCCTCAGATTAAGAGGACCATGCTTTTTCGATTCCCCAATAAAAAGGGGGGTACTCGGAAAATTTGGTAGTTTTTCAATTGCACAAACTGTTCTTGCTGACGATTAATACGTAAATCTCGTCCGTGCAGTTTGATGGAGCTGACTCATTTAGCCATTCGGCCATGCAGTCGCAAGATGTTTGGTACGCGATCCGCTTCATTGATGTCAGTATCTAGTTGCACTTTAAACAAAAAACGTTACGCTTACTGCTTGATCAACACATTAAATCGGAACCCACTCACACGGTTCTTAAAAAGTGAAACATCGCCAGCAAAGCAAATTTTCCGCCAAGGCTGTGCAGTTCATCGTCAGATTCACCCGTAGGTTACTCGTCTACTCGGTTCATCCTTCGGTAGTTCTGCCTTGTAATCTAACTATACCCGTGGTGGAGTAGGGTAAACCATTTTAAAATAAATAATTTGAAAATTATTTGCTAGTATAGTAAATCTCATATTCTAAAGGGATTTCTCTTGCTCAGCGATTCGATAAAACCAAATCATTTATTCAGGTATGTGTCTTGTTTACGTTGTTTCACACTGGTAGGTTTCACTATTTTGTATCTCATAATAGAATCTCAGTGTAATGTTGTTCTGGTAACCTACATTAGACGAAGCTGTTATGGATTTTTCAATTTTAGGTGTTACACTTATATAGTAGAAACCCTAAAGAAGTATATGTAAATTAAAGCGATTTCTAGGCTCATAATTGGGCTGTTAAAAATCAGAATTTATAGTAATCACTTTGTTTTGGAAACCATGCTAAATACGATTTAATAATTAAGTGGAAAAAGTTAAAACGAAAATAAAGTAAATCATGCAGAAGTTATGAATGAAATATAAACTGAGAGTGAGGTGGATTCTGCACTAAGAGCAGGCAAAACAACTGTTGGTTGTTTAAATTGATGCACGTTAGACTAGAAAATAGTGGTAATTTATATATTCAGTATATAAATTGGTGTGATGGGATAAGACACTAAGAAGCCATCCTTATCGGGTTTTAATCGGTTGATCGGCACTCGATTGAAACTTCGTATTGTCAATGTCAAATCGAGTTTTTATTTGTGGCGATTACAATATTAAAATCGATTGTGAGCCTAAAGCCAGTTTACATCTAAAATATATGAAAGCATACTTATTCCTGTGGAGTGTTAAACCAGTTGTGATAGCTAGTAGTTGATATGGTGAGGCACATGGAGGCAGGAAAATGTCTAGCGTAGGAAAACTTCTAGGTTTTTCTATGTTTACAGTAGCAGATAAAATGAGTAATAAAAATAAAACTGTTGTCCGATCGATGGATATATTAAATTTATTTATTGACCATGCAGAATTATCATTCCAAGAGATTATTGACTTATCAGGAATTCCAAAAACTTCTGTCTACCGAATGCTTATGTCTTTAGAAGAAATGGAGTTTGTAGAGAAGGGAATTGACTTGAAATATAGACTAGGTCTCCTTTTTCTAACATTTGGTAATCTTGTTTCTAGTAGGCTCGATATTCGGAAAATAGCCTATCCGATTATGCAGGACTTACATAATGATGTAAAAGAAGCAATTAATTTAATTGTTAAACGAGGCGATGAAGCGATTTATATTGAGAAAATCGATACGTACCAAAAAGTCCGCTTATATACTGAAGTTGGCAGAAGTAGCCCTTTATATGCTGGCGCTTGCTCGCGGGTTATTTTATCTTACTTACCGGACTCAGAAATTGATTTATATATCAAATCAGTTGAACTAAAACCTCTTGCAGCAGGTACAATAACGAACAGAGAACTTTTACTTGAAACAATCAAGCAGGCAAGGAAGGATGGTTATACAATGAGTCATTCTGAATTGGAGAATCATTCATCCGCGATTGCAGCACCAATTTTTGATCATAAAGGTGAAATCATTGCCGGGATCAGTATTGCTGGGATTGAAGCCAATTATCAAAACGAGAATGTTGCTATCTTTGCAAGAAAAGTAAAAAAAGCAGCCCAAGAAATTTCAACCCACATCGGCCATACGAAAAGATGAAAAAGAATCCTCCGTTTACCACTTCTGGTAATGGAGGATTTTCTGCGTTATATACCTTCTATTGTCTTCAATTTGCCATTTCCCTTCGTTAGTACATTGCCTTAAAGTGAATCGCTTTTTTGATTTCATTGATGATTTGTTCTTTCTTAAATAATTCAATTACTGCCTCTTCGAGTGAGGATTCCACAAAATGTATTGCTGCACCTGGCTGTAGCTGTGCCAAACTTGATAAATCGACTGAAATGACTTGTCCAATTTTTGGATAGCCGCCTGTTGTTTGCCGATCTGCCATTAAAATAATCGGTTGACCATTTGAAGGAACTTGAATCGTTCCGAATGTGACGCCTTCAGACAGTAATTCGAATTCTTTTTCTAATGAAAGCGGAGAACCTTTTAATCGAGAGCCCATCCGATCGGCTTGTGTCGTTAATATATACGGATCAGCAAATAGTGTTTTTTGACTCCTACTATCAAATCGACTAAATTCAGTCCCTTTGACAACGCGGATTACCTGTGATTGATGGAGGTTAATCAGTAGATTATAATTGACTGACCAAGTAAGGTTGCCATTTATCGCTTTAAGTTTCTGAATGACAGATTGATTCATATCGTTCATTTCTCCACATTGGAATGAATCATTTTTCTGCAAAACTCTTCCGTGAAATCCACCGATACCTGCACTGAGATATGTACTTTTGCTTCCCATTACTTTCGGAATTGCAATGCCGCCAGCAAAAGAGACGTATGCCCTAGCTCCTTTAACAGCAGACTTGAATGTCAATACTTCTCCTTTTTTCATCAGTAGTGGGCGCCACAAAGGTGCATTTTGACCATCAATCGTAGCGAGTAAATCTCCACCTGTAATAGCGATTAACGTGTCTTTCTCGAATTGAAGGGAAGTCCCGAATAACGTGATTTCTATGGCACCTTCACTTTCCTCATTACCTACAAGTAAATTAGCGATTCTTAAAGAATAGCTATCCATCGCGCCGCTAACAATTACGCCATATTTTTGAGAGCCGTATCTCCCCAAGTCTTGTATTGTTGTCAATAGCCCCGATTTTAGTACTTTCACAGTCATTTTTTCAGCTCCTCATAGCTTGTATATTCTTCTAGAGAAATTGACGAAAATCTGATTTTATCGCCAGACTGTAAAAATGTCGGCGGAGAAGTAAGGGGGAGAAATAAAACTTGAGGCGTGCGTCCGATAATTTGCCAGCCTCCTGGAGTTTCTAATGGATAAACGCCGGTTTGCTTACCAGCAATTCCGACCGATCCGGGAACAATTGCTAAGCGGGGTGTATCCTTTCGTGGCGTAGCGATTTTCTCATTCATTCCGCCCATGAAAGGAAACCCCGGAGCAAAGCCAATCATATAGACCAAGTATTCATTTTCCGTATGTATGCGAATAACTTCCTCAACCGATAGCCCATGGTACTTCGCAACGTATTCCAGGTCAGGACCAAATTCACCACCGTATAACACAGGTATGGTTACAGTTCTTTGTTCAAAAGACTGTTTAACCCCAATGTGTTGGATTAATTCATTAATGTAAGTGCTTACTTTTTCAAAAGGAGTTAATACTACTTGATGTATTGTAGCGTTCTTCACCTGTGAAAGATGTACGGTGTACGTATTGTAATAAATCGTTAAATTATTGTAAGCAGGTACAGACTCGATAAATCCTTCAAATGGGCGCTCATCTAATAATGTTGACAAGCTTTTTACCCTTTCATGAATCGATGGATCGATGCCTTCACCAAGTTGAATAATTAACGCTGAATCGCCTAAAGGTTTTATGTTAATTACCATTTTCTGCTTGTTAATATTAACAGCTCCCCTAGTTTCGATATTCGGTACTTGTATTCTATAAAACGGATATAATATCATTATAAGTCGGAGTATATAAAAAACAAGTATAAAATCTTTTAAATGCTAATATTTCCGTCAATTCAAAATATAGGTATTCAAAAAAAAAAATCTGTGTTAAAGTTGGTTTACGCTTTAGAACCTAAGTTCCTTAATTCGGAACAGTTTCATTTGGAAACGCTTACTTAAAGGTAGTTAACTAAAAAGTATCGGGAGGAAGATGTATGTTAAACGTAGATGTGAATTGTGATTTAGGAGAAAGTTTTGGTCGTTACAAACTTGGTGATCAACAAGAGATATTGAAGTATATAACGTCAGTAAATATTGCATGTGGTTTTCACGCTGGTGATCCAACTGTTATGAGGGAAACAGTCAAGCTTGCAATTGAAAATGGGGTGAAAATTGGCGCACATCCCGGACTACCCGATTTAAATGGATTTGGTCGCCGTGATATGAAGATTACGCCACAAGAGGGCTACGATATGGTTGTCTATCAAATTGGGGCGCTTCAGGCGTTCCTAAGAATACATAATGAAACGATGCAGCACGTAAAACCACACGGAGCCTTATACCAAATGGCATCAAGAGACCGTGAGCTGGCAGTGGCGATTGCCCAAGCTGTGTATGATGTTTCTCCTAAGTTAGTGTTGTTTGGACTAGCTGACAGCGAATTGACCAAAGCGGGAGAGAAACTTAAATTACGCACAGCGCATGAGGTGTTTGCAGATCGTACGTATCAATCTGATGGATCGTTAACTTCGCGTTCACAAGCAGATGCATTAATAACGGATCAAGAACAATCTGCTAGACAAGTAGTCAAAATGGTGACAGAAGGAAAAGTCATCTCACAGCAAAATACTGAAGTGAAGGTGCAAGCAGATACGATTTGTATTCATGGAGATGGAGAGAATGCACTTGATTTCGCAAAATACATTACGGAATCATTAAACAGTAATGAAATTACTGTTTCATCAATTTCTAACTTGGGGGTCTTAGGGTAAATGGATAAGGAAAAGTTAGGTTTGGTGAAAGATAAAAACAAAGCGACCAGAAGTGTATTGTTAGGTGCGGCATTCCTAATGGCTACATCTTCAATTGGTCCAGGATTTTTGACACAGACGACCGTATTTACGCAACAATTGGCGGCGAGCTTTGGATTCGTTATTCTAGTTTCGCTTATCCTAGATGTTTTCGCGCAAATGAATGTTTGGAGAATTATTGCCGTTTCTGGATTACGTGGTCAAGAAATTGCGAATAAAGTGTTGCCTGGCCTTGGTGTCGTTTTAGCAATATTCATTGTAATGGGTGGACTTGCATTTAATATCGGTAACGTCGCCGGTGCAGGATTAGGCTTGAATGCAATGCTTGGAGTTGACCCGATTGCAGGTGCAATCATTAGTGCAGCATTTGCCATTTTTATTTTCGTTGTGAAAGAAGCTGGAAAAGCGATGGACAAAGTTGCGCAAATTGCCGGCGTTTTGATGATGCTATTAATGGTGTTTGTTGCATTTAGTACCTCTCCACCAGTTGGGGAAGCCATTGTGAATACATTTAATCCGGAACAAATTAGTATATTTGCCATTGTGACACTTGTTGGTGGAACTGTCGGTGGATATATTACATTTGCTGGTGGACATCGGCTATTAGATGCTGGTATAAAAGGCGTTGAATCATTACCCCAAGTTACCAAAAGTTCTGTGATGGGTATTGCAGTGACAGGTATCATGCGGATAGCACTATTCTTAGCGGTACTTGGCGTCGTTTCCCAAGGTCTTGCCATCGATCCAGAGAATCCACCTGCCTCAGTATTCAGACTTGCTGCGGGTGAGCTTGGATATAGAATGTTTGGAGTCATCATGTGGGCTGCTGCCATAACATCGGTTGTAGGTGCCGCTTATACATCTGTTTCTTTCATTCGTTCATTTAGTCCAATAATTGAAAAGTATCATAACTGGATTATTATCCTGTTTATTTTAATATCGACGATTACATTTACGTTGGTCGGACGTCCTGTAACAGTTCTCATACTCGTAGGTGCCTTAAATGCGCTTATTTTACCACTTGCGTTAGGAACGCTATTAATAGCTGCTTACAAGAAAGACATCGTGGGTAACTATAAGCATCCACTCTGGTTAACAATTGGAGGAGCCGTGGTCGTAGTTCTCATGGGTGTTTTAGGGATTATCACACTTATTGAACAAATTCCATTGCTATTTTGAATAAACTGCTGAAGGAGATACGCTAGATGGAAAATTATAATGTGATAACGCCAAAGGAAATCAGGAAGCTAATCCGTAAACAAGAAATTACAGGCCCAACCTCAGGAATGGCAAAAGGATTCACACAAGCGAATTTGGTTATTTTAAAAAAAGAACATGCTTTTGATTTCTTGCTATTTTGTCAACGAAATCCGAAGCCTTGTCCTTTATTAGACGTTACTGAACCTGGCTCTTTCCACCCAAGTAAAATTGCGAAGGAGGCAGATCTTCGAAAAGATATTCCGAAGTATCGCATTTACAAAGATGGCGTCTTTACGGAGGAAGTGACAGATATAACCGAATACTGGGAAGATGATATGGTTGGTTTTTTATTGGGGTGTAGTTTTACATTTGAAACACCACTGCTTGAAAATGGTATTCCAATCCGGCATATCGAAGAGAATTGTAACGTTCCAATGTTTAAAACGAATATCGCATGTGAAAAAGCAGGTATTTTTGAAGGACCGACTGTCGTTAGTATGCGTCCCATGTCGCCTAAAGAAGCCATTCGAGCAATCCAAATTACGACTAATCTACCCGATGTCCACGGGGCGCCCATCCATATTGGAAATCCAGGTGAAATTGGCATTAGGGATATTTCAAAGCCTGATTTCGGAGATGCAGTAACGATTAAAGATGGTGAAATTCCGGTATTTTGGGCTTGCGGTGTCACACCACAAGCTGTCGCCATGGAAAGTAAACCTTCTATTATGATTACGCACGCACCGGGTTGTATGTTCATTAGTGATCTAAAAGACCATGAGTTAAGTGTTTTGTGAAAAAATGCCATACTTCACCACGGTTTTGGACTGTGTCGAAGTATGGCATTTATTTATCGATAGGTTATGCAAGCATCTCTTTTAATTCTTTAATTTGAGCGAGATGTCTTTTTCCGTGATAATAAGGTTATCAAAAATAGAGATAATCCAAATGATACATCTCATCTTGTTACGAAAGTATACGGCGTTAGTAGAAGATGCAGGATGCGCTGGAATTGAACGCAACAGCAGTAGGTGCAATAACTGCAATTCTTACGAGTATAGGATTTTGAAGTTGAATAAACAGCTAGGGCTGCAAATGAAGGAGCCTAGGTAAATCAAAGAAAAAGCATGATCCTCAGATTGAGAGGATCATGCTTTTTCCATTCCCCAATAAAAGGGGGGTACTCGGAAAATTTGATAGTTTTTTTGCTCAAACTGTTCTTGCTGACGATTAATACGTAAAACTCGTCCGTGCAGTTTGATGGAGCTGACTCATTTAGCCATTCGGCCATGCAGTCGCAAGATGTTTGGTACGCGATCCGCTTCATTGAAGTCAGTATCTAGTTGCACTTTAAACAAAAAACGTTACGCTTACTGCTTGATCAACACATTAATTCGGAACCCACTCACTCGGTTCTTAAAAAGTGAAACATCGCCAGAAAAGCAAATTTTCCGCCAAGGCTGTGCAGTTCATCGTCAGATTCCCCCGTAGGTTACTCGTCTACTCGGTTCATCCTTCGGTAGTTTCGCCTTGTAACCTAAGTATACCCGTGGTGGAGTATAGTAAACCACTTCAAGCTAAATAATTTGAAAACTATTTGAACGTATTGTATTTCTCGTTTTTTTAGATAGTAGAAAGTTTCTTAATATAAAGGAATGAAAGAATGAGAGACCCAGTTTTAAGAAAATATCATTATGATTTTCTTTATATAGTCTACATCATTAAATATAGTAGCTTCTTTATCGTCATATTCACCATAAGGGAAAAAACACTCCGTATTCATTTCTCCAGACTGTATCATATATGGCAAATCTAGCAAAGAAAATACTTTTTGCTCTACATCTGGAATTAGCAAACACACATATATTACTTGAATACAAGTTGCCATCAACTGAAAAATGGATTGATTTTCTAATCGCTGGCCATGACAAAAAGGGCCGAAAAACTGCAGTTATTGTGAAATTAAAGCAATGACAGGAAGCGATGGTGGAAAAAGGCGATGGCATTGTAAGAACTTTGTTAGGCGGTGGGGAACGGAAAACTGTTCATTCATCTTATCAAGTGCCTTCCTATTAGAACTGGATTCAATCAGTGGATCTCAGTTGAGTCGTCGACTTGCGAAGTTGGATACAAAGGAACTGGCCGACCTAGTGGCTTAATCAGCATATCAAGCTAAATTATCTGTTCATCGACTCACTTAAAGGGATCTGGAACCAATTTTTCATTGCTCTAATTACCGTAGGATAGGTTGAAATCATGCGCTTTGAAAACCAATCAACACAGACAGCATGGAAATTTTACGGCCTTTACCGACTCTATTTATTGGAACTGTGGAAGAAGGCTCCGGAGGAATTAAACCTTAAAAAAACAATGTAGGGGTAGACAAAAAGCACGAGTCAGAACAATAAAAGAACTGGATTTAGGTGAAGATTCTGCGATAATAATTCCTATTTCCAAAGAACATTAATCGGGAAATAATAAATTAACGCAATCAAAAGAGAACGCGTTGTCACGCTAACCCATTCCCTTTTTGTTTTTAGATACTGTAATAATATCACTTTAAAGGAACAAAATTAATTCGTGCTAGGCTACTGGGTGTTTGAAATTAAATTATGGAAATTCTTTTACATGAATTTCCTGTTAGACTCCTGGTTCTATGGTATTATTGCAATAATAAATATATTAAAATGTGAATCAAATTCACTACGTTGCTTAAATATAGGTTGAACACATTCAGAGAGTACGCCATTCAAGACCGGGCTATTGAGTGAATGATCATCTATGAGTTTACAAAAGGGGAATTTGTAGGAGTCATTCAAAATGATGTATCAGAAGCAATCGTGTTCAATATACCGAATACCTAAAAGCGTGTGGAATTTTTTATTGCCGTTAACGATAGTGAGCAGAATCACGCCGTCATTGTTGAATTAAAACAGTGGGAAAGCGATATAGCTCATTAATGTTGGAGAAACTGCTGTATAGATAACAAAAAGGATGAGGTAAATGTCAGAGATAGAGATAGATTCCTGGTCATTTCATGAAGATAGTTTGAAAGGTATCAATAATCAAGACTACTACTTGAACTATCCGGTGATATATTTATTGAACAATGCCAAGGAAGCTTATATTGGCGAAACTGTGTACTTTAAAAAAAGAATGCGTGCCCATTTGAATGCAACAGATAGAAAAAAATTACAACAAATGCATCTAATTAAACATGAAAAATTTAATCGTTCAGCCACTTTTCATTTGGAAACAAAGCTTATTAACTATTTTCTTGGTGATGAAAAATACAAACTACAAAATAAAAGTAAGACCATGAATGATTTTAGCCATAACTATCATAATAAAATGTATTTTGATCAATCTATTTTTGAAGATATATGGGAAGCGCTTTATAAAAAAGGAATTGTAAAACATAAGCAGCATGTTATTGAAAATAAAGATATCTTCAAGTTATCACCCTTTAAAGAGCTGTCTTTAGAACAACTAGAATTGAAAGAAAAGGTCTTAAATTTCTGTGAAAATTGTTTTAGCAAAACATCTGAAAATCAAGGGAACCTCTTTGTTGTGCGGGGCGAAGCAGGAGTAGGGAAAAGTGTTGTACTAAGTTCCATCTTCAATACTTTACAAGAATATGCTAGTGAAAGAGCTTCCTTGCTATATAAAACAGAAAATTATTTAGTAGTTAATCATGAAGAGATGTTGAAGACATATAAGGGAATTGCATCACAACTAAAATATTTGAAAGCAAAAAACTTCGAAAAACCGACACCACTTATAAATAGATTGAAAAAAATAAACAAGAAAGCGGATGTCATACTAGTAGACGAAGCACATTTATTATTGACTCGACAAGATGCTTATAATAACTTTTATGGTCGGAATCAGTTAGAAGAACTATTAAAGCTCGCCAAAGTAGTTGTAATAGTTTATGACGAAGATCAGGTATTAAAACTAAAAAGTTTATGGGAAGAAGTCACACTTGATAATTTAATGAAATCCAGTTCGAATGTAGAGTACTACGAACTGACAAATCAATTTCGCATGCAGGCTAATGATCAAGTGATTGATTGGATTAATCATTTCAAGGAAAAAAGATTAATGCCACTACCTCGAGATGAAAAATATGAAATTAAGATATTTGAAACTGCTAAAGAGATGCATGAAAAAATTAAAGAAAAAAATAAGTTGCACGGTTTAAGTAGAGTGGTTTCAACCTTCGATTATCCTCATAAAAAAGATGGTGAGATTCATTATATTAAAGAAGATAGTGGTGAATATCACATACCCTGGAATATTACTAACAGTAAATATACATGGGCAGAGAATACATCTACAGTTGAAGAAGCTGGATCGATATATACAATACAAGGTTTCGATTTAAAGTATGTCGGTGTAATAATAGGGCCATCAGTTAAATACGACGAAAAAAATGATGAATTAGTTATTAAAACAGAAGCTTATAAAGATGTTGGAGCGTTCGTTGGAACAGAGGGAGTAGATAATGTAGAGAATGCAAAGGAACGTATTATTTTAAACTCATTAAATGTACTGATGAAACGTGGGATAAAAGGTTTATATTTGTTTGCAAGTGATGCTGCATTAAGATCCAAGCTTTTAGAATATCAAAGTATGTTAAATGGTTAGATACCCGACGAAAGCTGTGTCTTATGTCATAGCTGGTTTCTGAAGGGAATGTCCAGGGGGAAATCAGTGTCAATCATCATAATATTGCCTATTCCTAAACACGATTACGACATTAGTTAGAACATCAAAAACACAAGAGCCATCTAAAACTACTTAGTGTTAGTGTTGGCTGCCTATGCACCACAAAATTAAAAAACCGGTCCCCAGTCCGAAAACTAGTAAACCGGTCGTTGTGGCTTTTTAGCCGTTTACAAGTTCTGCTACATTTCGCTCGATAACCCAAGCGCTAACAATTGGTGCGAGTCCAGCGCCGTTAATTTGGAATACATTCGCAGCAATGATCTCCTGCATCGCCGCCTCAATGCTTTGCGGCGTCAAATCTGCGCGGGGTTCATCTACTGACAAACTCACCCTTTTTCCGCTTGCTGTGTTGAAATTCAACTGTAGTGTTTTAGCCATTTTTTATTCCTCCTTTCCCGATTAGTTAATTGTTGAATTAGTTAATCAAACTTTTTTAAAAATAATTAATATTCGTCAAAAAAAGACCGATAGTATCACATATTCAAAGATGTATCTTTGTTTAAATTGCACATGGGCAAACCATAAAAGTGGGGGGAGCGCCCGAAATTGTATCTTCGGGCGCACTGAAAATAGATAGAGAAGAAACTTTTTTATCATCAAAAAAAGCAAGCGCACCTTTACCTTGACCATTATAGGGGAGCGACGTCTGGGTGATGGACAATTTAATGACTGTATCGTCCCATATTCCAAAGGGCATGGATGCTGAAGAAAGTATCCTGAAACTGGACGAAGCGATTCGGTTTGGGTATTCCTATGGTTGTCATAGGTACCTATTTTTATGGGACTATTTTCATGTTATATGGCATTATTGTAATAGTTGGAAGATTAGACACATTGACGTGGGTGCGACAACTGAGTGATGAACTTGGGGGGATATTATGAATGCAGACAATAGTATGATATCGGGATTTTATGAGGGGATTTTGGCTACAATCAAGATGGTTATGACGTCAAGTGCGTTTCTCGTTGTCGTCCTATTCGTGATTTTGTGGATCATCCTGCAGTGGAAAATGCCGGTTATCAAAGGGAAGTATGGGGAGTGGGTTGTACAGACGAAGCTTCGGAAATTAGGGGATGCATACACTGTCTTCCATGATGTTTATATTCCGAATGGTGAGCGGGGGCTGACGCAAGTAGATCATATTGTGACCTCCGTTTATGGCGTGTTTGTCATCGAAACGAAACATTACAGCGGTTGGATTTTTGGTGATGAGTTTAAACCATATTGGACACAAGTTATATATAAACGGAAAACAAAAATGTACAATCCAATCCGGCAAAATTACGGCCATGTTCAAGCTTTTCTTACCTACATAGGACAACAAGGAATGCAGGGTGTCAGCTCCATCATCGCATTTTCATCTAACTCTACTTTTAAATTCAATAAGGGTTTCACCTCAGCACATGTCATTCAGTTCCCTGATCTTCTAAAAACAATCAGTCAGTACAAGGAGCAGCACATTAGTGAGGATACCGTGAAGGGGATCAATGAAAAGCTCGCGGAACTTTTGGCTCTAGATAAAAAAGAAAGGAAACTTCTTAAGGCTGAGCACATGCAATCGATTCGAAAAGCGAAAAATGCCAAACAGACGGAACGTTCACATACGAGCCGTACGAAAAAGATATCCAAGCATGATGCCTCGCCATTATATACTGCTTGTCCGAAGTGTAATGGGCAGTTGACCTTGAAGACAGGTAGATACGGAAAGTTTTACGGTTGCAGTAATTATCCTGATTGTCGGAATACGGAGAGTGTAAATGTGGATCAGTAGCGGTGGAGTGTTTGGTTTTATAAGATACCAAGTCTAGATAGATTATAACTAATTTTAAGTACCTGTGCGCTAAAATATTCCGACAATTCATTCCGATTACATATTTATGAATCGGAGATTAGATAGATAGTTGATTTAATAATCTATATTGGCTTTTTATACAATTGGGTGAATTGTTGGTTGTTTTTTTGCACAGGTACCTCTTTTTAAGTTTTTAGTGTATTCTTGTCCATGCGTGAGTCCTTTTTATTGGATTTGTACAGGAACTACCTGTACAAACCATTATAAAGGACTTTTTGTTTTGTTTTCATTTAGTTTTTGAAGATTATGTGTGTTTTTAATCTTGTGCATTTATTAATGCAACGCTCGTGTCTTTCTATATAAACTGCATTTCCGTTATTGTCAATGAGGACCCTAGATACTTAAAGGCGCCCCCAAAAAAATCGGGCGAAGTGTATGTATCTATAAAAAGATTATTAAGCGTTTTTTCAGTGTGTTCCACATAGAGGAACTAAGGGTTTGCATATGAAACAATTGATTGATACCATAAGATTGTGGATAATATGAATATTCTTAATTATAGGGAGGAATTTAATAATGGTCGTACAGGCAGAAAAAATCGTTGGGAAAATTGTTAAACCTTTTGATTGCTTACATTATATTGACGGTCAATTTGTAGAATCTAATAATAAAAAAACTTTCAATAATGTGAACCCAGTAACTGAAAAAGTTTATGGTACCATCGCAGAAGGAAGCAAGGAAGATATTGATTTAGCTGTTAAGGCTGCTAAACGTGCTTTTGAAGAAGGACCATGGGGAAAAATGAGTACAAAGGAACGTTCAAATATTCTCCGTAAAGTTGGAGATATTCTTGAAGCAAGACAAGAAGAAATCGCCCAATTAGAATCATTGGATACAGGTAAACACCTTAAATTTTCACGTCATGTTGATGCCCCTCGTGCAGCAGCAAACTTCCAATTCTATGCGGATTACGTGACGTCTGTAGGAACAGAAGCATACCAAGATGATACGCATAATGCGATTAACTACGGATATCGTCGTCCAATTGGAGTCGTTGGATTAATCCAGCCGTGGAATCTTCCATTATTCTTATTAACTTGGAAATTAGCCCCAGCTTTAGCAGCCGGCTGTACAGTAGTTATAAAGCCATCTGAATTAACGCCGATGACTGCAACATTATTAATGGAAATCCTTAAAGAAGCTGGTGTTCCAGATGGAGTAGTTAACATGGTTCACGGCTTTGGACCTGGTGCTGGAAGTGCAATCAACAAACACCCTGACATTGCTGGAATCGGCTTTATCGGACAGGTGAGCACGGGCTCTAAAATTATGGAGGAAGCCGCTCCTACATTGAAAAAGCTTTCTTTCGAATTAGGTGGTAAAAACCCTAACATTATTTTCGCAGATGTAGATATTGATGAAGTCGTTGAAACAACGATTCGATCAAGTTTCACAAACCAAGGGGAAGTTTGTGTCTGCGGTTCAAGAATTTATGTAGAACGTTCAATTCATGATGAATTCGTAGAAAGATTTGCGGCGAAAACAAGAGAATTAAAAGTTGGCGATCCTTTTGATATGGACAATGATCAAGGCGCATTAGTTGCCAAAGTACACTATGATAAAGTGATGAGCTACTTGAAAATTGCTGAAGATGAGGGCGGTACTTTTGTAACTGGCGGTAAACGCCCAGAAGGATTGGATAAAGGATATTTCATAGAACCAACGATTATTACTGGTTTAGATGACACATCCCGTTGCGTTCGCGAAGAAATCTTTGGGCCAGTCGTTACAATTATTCCGTTTGACACAGAAGAAGAAGTGATTGCCGCAGCAAACGATACGCGGGTGGGCTTAAGTAACACAATCTGGACGAATGATATCCGTCGTGCACACCGTGTAGCACAATCAATCGAATCAGGATTATCTTATATCAACTGCTGGTTCGTACGTGACCTAAGAACTCCATTTGGCGGTACGAAAGATAGTGGAGTAGGACGTGTCGGCGGTAGTCACAGTTGGGAATTCTATACAGAATTAACGAATATTTGTGTGAAGTTATAAGAGTAATACAAGGTTTTCATTCGCATTAATTGAAATAAAAAGAGGGTAGTAAATACCTATAAATCATGATGCCATAAAAGCCTAATTTCTCGGCGTTGGAATCGACGGCATGATGTAATCCACCAATTCTAAAATAAGAAGCGTCAACTCCGGTTATAGGGGTTGGCGCTTTTTGGATTTTCAGAGAGCTGGTTTTTAGTGCGATGCGGTGATGTTCAAGCATGTGATGGCTGCCTGTGCACCACACAATTTAAACACAATTCCGATTTTTTCTCCATGAAACAAACATGAAAGTTTCGTGCACAGGCACAACACAATCAAATATTGGCATCTGTGTTTGGCGCGTTTATTGACAAGTATTATGGAAATGAAGTTAGTGAAGGTGTAGAAAAAATTCAGCATGATAGTGGAATCCCCCTTTGGCTAAGACTGAGGGGGATATTTTTTTGAAATGAGGTTAGCTGAACAGTGAATGGGTAAGAGTCAACAAAGCGCATGATTAATAATAAGGCAACGTCTGTTCGCTAAATAATATGAAATTTTTAGTCAAGGTGGTATGATAATTAATGCGGAGTCAATAGTTTTCAATACTCGAACTATTGGGATTTATATTTTAAAAACTGGAGGGAAATTTATGGGGAGAATAGTTCATTTTGAAATTCATGTTAGTGACATGGAGCGAGCAAAGAAGTTTTATGGAGATGTGTTTGGTTGGTCATTTGAGGATTGGAGTGAGTATGCAGGAATGCCTTACTTCGGAGCAGTGACAGGCGGTGCGGACGAGCTTGGAATTAATGGTGCTTTAATGCAACGCCGAAGTACTCCTCCGGAAGCCAATCAAGCTTTAAATGGTTTTGCTTGTACAATGGGGGTAGAGAATTACGATGTTTCTGAAGCTAAAATTCTTGAAAGTGGCGGTCAGGTAGCGATGCCGAAATACGCACTGCCTGGAATGGCTTGGCAAGGCTACTATACTGATACTGAAGGAAATCTCTTTGGTATTCATCAACCAGACGAGCATGCAAAGTAAAATTCTTATATGAAGTTTTGAAGGCTATTCCCGTTCTTCTGCAGTTCATTTTAAGGCAGGAATAAAACCTCTATTAAACAGCCAATCGACGATAGTAACCCGGCGATTGGCTGTTTAGTTTCGTTGAAGAAGGATATTTTTATTAAAAATGATATAATATTCCTATAGTTAAGAGTGGTGGAGGAATGTATGGTGGGCGTATTTCGTGGCACTGGTAAAGTAGTAAATACAGTTCTTGGTGGAGCTGCTACAGGTGGGGTTAAACTAGTCAGCAAAGTAATATCTACGAAGAATGAAAAAGCTGGTCGTTACGTAGGTGAGCTGGGTCAAAGTGTTATTGAGGCATCGAAATATGCAGTTGATTCAGTCGGGCAATTTGCAGATGGTACAGTGCAAAGTGCTTATGGAGTCGTCAAGAAAGATACTTACCATAAACAACAAGGTTGGGGAGATATTAAGGACTCAACAGGACGCACAATAAAGGGAATTGGTTCGGGTATCAAATACACAGTGAAAAGTACTGGAATTACACTCAATGGAATACGTAATAAAGACAGAGAAGAAATTCTCCGTGGTGTAGGAAACTTAGGTAAGGTTGTAGCAGTCAGCGCTTTTGCAATAGGAGTTATTGATATTGTGGACGGGCCTGACTTAGCTCAAGCAGAAACCCTTGAGACACGCAATGATCACTTAGCTGGATTGAATCATTCTGAAACAGGGGTTCAGTTTCTAGAGAGTACAGTCGAATTACCTAATGGTGAACTCCAAACAGGCGCTTTCCCTTTGTTTGAATCTCAATTTAGTATCATCTTAGCGGAAGAAATGTATTTAGAAAGCGACAACACACATTTTCAAATAGCGAATGAAACACTTTACCAAGCTATTCAAGAATCACCAAAAGTAGGAACTGAATTAGGATTATCCCAAGTTGATGTACAAGCATTAGGTAATGGAATTACTCCTGAAGGCTATGTTTGGCACCACAATGAACAACCAGGAGTTCTTCAACTACTTAATGAAGAAGCACACCAAAACACAGGGCACACTGGTGGTAGGGAAGTTTGGGGTGGGGGAAGTGGTTACCGGTAAACGGGACGAAAAGTCAACACGGATTTTTTATTAATGCAATTTTAATGAACAGTACAAGGTTCTTATTAAATTCTGAGTTGTGTTAGTGTCAGTGGTACTGCTTTTCATTGATAGCCAAATTTTATGAAATTGTAATATAGTTAAATTATTCAAGTAACTAGACCAAGTTGGGAGGAATAGTATGTACTATGTATCCAATGATAAGGCAGTAAAAATAGGCGCTACGACTTTTTCAGAGCTTAATTATAAGGAAAGTGATTTAGAAGAATTATTACGAAAGAATATCGATATAATCTGCGATGAAGAAGAATCGATGCTGATTGTGGGAAAGCAAGTACGAAATGCCCAGCATGGAATTAGTGATCTTACTGCAGTGGACAACAAAGGAAATATTGTCTTAATTGAAATCAAAAGAGATCGGAAAGATATTGAGGGCCGAAAAGAAGCCTTTGAATTTCAAGCCATTCGGTATGCAGCAAGTTATGCAACTATTGAAGACTCAGAGGATTTAGTGAATAAAATCTATGCCCCCTACATCGAGAAATATCGAAGTGAATTCGAAAACGACCCTTTAACAAGCGTAGAACTCGGGAGTCGAAAGTTAATGGAATTTTTGTGGGAAAATGGGGCGGAAAGTAATTTTAATAAGAACCAAAAAATAATACTGGTTGCATCTGATTATGATGAGCAAACCCTGTCGGCAGTTGCTTGGCTGAATAGTAATAGTGTTGACATTACTTGTTTTAAAATGATTCCTTACAAAATACAGGATGAAGTGTACATAAATATTGAAAAGGTATTGCCAGTTAATTCATATAGGGATTATTACGTTAACTTCATAGACAGTCCAATAAGAAGTAGTGCGCAGAAAAAAGGCATTACGCGGAGAACGCTGCCTAAGATTAATGAAATGCTCGAATGGGGCGTTGTTAAGGCTGGTGATACGATAGTTGCAAAAGGACGGGAAGATGAAGGGAAACTTCTGGCCAACGGAAATGTTGAAGTGAATGGCGGACAAATCTCCATGCAGAAATGGTTAAAAGAACTTTTTGGCTGGTCTAGTATACAAACCTATGTGTTTGCTGTTCATAAGGAAACTGGAAAGACGCTTTCTCAAATTCGTGAGGAGTATATGGAGAAGGAAAAGCTAATTTATTAATTATTAATATAGTTCCATGAGAATTCCTTTATTACTTAGAAAATAGTGTTATGTACCACTTTGCGCGGAACTATTCAGTAAATACAATGCAATTCTATAATAATACAAAGTAAATCAACACCTATGCGTTTTTTCATTATTTTTTGTATAATTATTTGGAAATTTAAATGTTCGTCTTTGTGTCTCACACAGCGTACCTCTTTTAAGTTGTTTTATATAAAATCAAAACTAGAGGATTGAATAACAAAGGTCTATCGAAAAGAATGTTACTCCCCACATGATATGTACATCCATCCCATAGCCAAGGGGATACTGAATTGACATTCATATATTACCTATGTCGGCCAGGTATGATATTTCCGGAGATTCACAAAGCAATTGTATTAGACAGAGTGAGGTGATATAGTCTCAATACTATTCAGAAAAAGAGGGGAAGATAGTAAATGAGTAAATATTTAACAAAACAACTCGAACTAACGCGTAATAAACTGCTTTATGACGTCAAAAAGCTGGATGCAGGTGTGATCGATGTACAGCCTGATGGTTTAAACAACACGATTCACTGGCACATTGGTCACATCCTAACTGTAGCCGAAAAATTCCTGTTTGGCTTTCCGGAAAAGTCCCAGTATATCCCTGAGAATTACATAGGGCTATTTGTCAACGGCACCAAACCTGCAGACTGGACCGGTGTCGTACCTACAGTCGAAGAATTAACCAAACAATTAACCGAGCAGCTGGGGCGCATCAAACAGATTCCTGCCGAGTACTTTGAAAAAGTGCTTGAACAGCCGATATTCGGGGAAAATACATTCGGCGAACTTGCAGCAGTCCTCGCTTGTCATGAAGCCAACCATATTGGGCAGATACACGCGATGAATATTACAGTGAAAGCGGCAGGGAAATAAGCGAAGCAGAAGTTAACAGCTTAGGCAGCATCCTGGATGTGAGGCTTAGCATACTGGGGCTGCTTAAGTATTTTCGATTTGTTTTGGAGTAACTATTTCGTTTCCTAGGTATTCCCATGTGTCACTTTAGGCGCTATTTTGCACAGCTAACTTAAAAAGACAACTTCCTTCAGATGGGTAGCATCAAGAAATCGCGTTTACAATAAAGAGAATCCAAATATAAAAAGCCTAATTTCTCGGTAATATAAGTGAGAAATTAGGCTTTTTAAATATGCGGTCCTGATACTACCCTTTAATTTTAGGTACTGTGCGCGGAACTATTCAGTAAATACAACTCAATTCTATAATAATACAAAGTAAATCAATACCTATGCAATTTATCTTTATTCTTAGTATAATTACTTAAATATATGAATAGTTTGTCTTTGTGTCTGATACAGGTACCTCTTTTTAATAAACGCAGGACTTCAACAGATTGTGCGACTAAATATAGAGCAAGTTGATGAAATTGATTTGCCAGTGGGGTAGGGGATTGTGTATGCATTGCACTCGTTGTGGGGGTACGATTTTTGAAAAAGATCAATTTTGTGGGACTTGTGGTAATAACCTTTTGGACAGTAATGTGGAAACGCCTAGTGAGACAGAAAAACCAGACTTGTTGAAAGCTTTTGTGGGCGAGTATAAAGAGTCGTATTATTTTGGAAAATGGGCAAAAAATGAACGACGATCATGGAACTGGGCAGCTTTCTTTGCTACATTTTTCTGGCTTGGTTATCGGAAAATGTATAAGCATGTACTAGTGATCCTGCTGTTATTTATTATTGCTGACGTAGTACACTTTTTAGTAGGAGCCGCTACCACCCGGTTTGACTCATATATCAGCATTGGTATTGCGGTGCTACTTGGTATTGGTGGTAATTTTCAATATAAAAAGTTTGCACAAAAGGAAATCAATAAATTAGAAAAGCACTTTTCAGGTGACGAGCTTCTAGAGAAAGTACGAAAACGTGGTGATAGTAGTTGGAAAGGCTTTTGGTTAACGTTTTTGTTGTTTGTCGGGTATGTAGGTATTTCGGCGGTTTTTGAATCGGTCGTACATTCTGTTACCGAGGTAGAGAGTAACACAGAATTGACAACTTATACCGATGAAGACTATGGGATTTCATTTGATTATCCAATCAGTTGGAACAATAGGATAGAGATTAGTTATGGAACCTGGGCTAGTAATTCGGAGGGAACAATCGATTTTCATTATTTAAACCACTCGAAAGCAATTGAACAATACGTATTTAGCATCATTATTTATGATGAAGTTTTAGAGGAGAGTTACTGGGGAAATAGCGATGAAATATACATAACCAATGATGGTGAAAAAACTTACACATTGGCGATTGCCAGTGAGGCAAATGAAGAAATGCATAGCCCGTTAAACCAAGAGGACTTGGATTTTGTTGCGTTTAATATGATACGTGAATTGGATTTTGTTTTAGATTCATTTCGGTTTGAATGAGGAAGTTAAGTGAGGATTTGTACCGAATAAAAGATCTGCTGTTTTCGATTTGTCGCATAAAACGGAAAGTTCGAGCTGTAAACAATTATGTCTTTCATGAGGGGACTTATAAGTTGAAAGTTAAATTAGATGGGTTCGTCTTTGTTTCTCACACAGGAACCTTTTTTAAGCAGCAAAGTATGCAGTTGTGGTAAATAAGTAACAGCTCAGTAAGTCTAAAGTGAAAAGCGACCCAACCACAGTTGATCGTGGGTAGGACGCTTTTTTTGTTTTGAAAGATTTAAATACAATCAAATTTGAATTGTAGCACCTTGTAATTTTAAATATTGACCATCTTTTACAGTGATATAAGTATCAGCCTGGATATTTTCATTTGTAACAATACTACCGAGTTGGTGGCTGCTATTTGAACTTACCTCTAAATAACCCATCCCGATGGGACTAGTCAAAATTACCTTATACTCTCCAGCGGGTATGTCCTTGTCGACTTTGTACATGCCATCTTTATATAATCGATCCTTTGGGATTATGGATAGTTCCGAGGCTACTGGATGCATTTCTCCTCCAGTCATTTTGAAATATTCACCATCTTGAAGAGTGACATATGAGTGGGAGTCGTCCATGAGATTATCGTTAAAGATTATGCTGTACAGACCTATGGCGCTATCTTTTGCGCTATCGATATATGTCATGTCATCAGATAAAGCCGGATATTCTCTAACAGGTATTTCAGATCTCACTTTGTACGTACTCAGTTTTATCTTGTTAGCATCTGCTTCAGCTGTAATTAGTGGCTTCTTCTAGCTTTTAGTCAGCAGCTGCCTTTTCATCTGCATCCTTCTTATCTAATTCAACTTTCTATTCATCTGTGAATTCGGGCTCTTTTTCAACCTTATCGATAACCTATTTTGCAGGACCTGACACTTCAACCTTTTTGAGTTTTCCTCACCCGTTCGAATCTCTTCTATTATAAGTGATTTAATAGGGTGGCCCAAGAAATCTCTTTATCATATGGATTATTCGCTTTCTATTTCATTACTTTTTTAAAAACTATTCGGATGTGTGTTGTTCGTCTTTGTGTCTGACGCAGGTACCTCTTTTTAATTGAAAAGGAATTAGAATAGAAAGATGTTTAATTTCTAATGATGAAAAAGGAATGAGATAGTGCACTTTGGTGCAGTAGAAATAGAAATGGAAACTATTTTAAATAAGACTTGCATTTCATTAGATAGAATGGTATATTTATTAAGTTGCTTTTGCGACATTATGAAAACAACGCAAAAAGAAAGTAGAATTAGTTGTTGACATGAACTAAACGAAATGTTATGATATAAAAGTTGTCGCAGAAAATGACAACGACTAAAGGTGAAGGGTGCTAGTTGATCCTTCCGACATGAACCTTGAAAACTGAACAGCAAAACATCAATGAAATACAGCGAGAGTGCTAACGCACTTAAGCAAAACGTTTCTAACTAAGCTAGCTTCGGTTGGCTGAATAGAAACACACACAAGAATCTTCGGATTCGAGTCAGCAAGAAATGA